>NZ_BAAHWU010000003.1:0-214100 GCF_054601275.1 Dysgonomonas reticulitermitis
AGAAATACAAGGATGTTTACCTGCACCTGGAAGCGTTTATTAAAAAGCGGTATAACCGTACAGATATAGCATTGATAGAGCTTGCCCCGGCCTTTATCACCGACTTTGAGCTTTACCTTGCTACCGTTCCGAAACTGGCGCACAATAGCATCTGGCTTTATATGATGCCGCTCCGCAGGATGATAAGCATAGCCATTAACAACCGGTGGCTGACCCATGACCCGTTCAGCGGCTATGAGATTGCAGCAGAAGAAACGGATGCGGGCTACCTGGATAAGGACGAGATAAGGGCTATCATGGACACTCCGCTCAAGAAAAGGCTCGAACTGGTACGGGATTTGTTTTTCAGTTCCTTTTTTCCAATTGCTCCCAAAGTGCCGTTACCTTCCCAACAAACATTTCCAGCCGGAACAGCAGTTCATTGAATGTTTTTTCGTCGATACGACCAAGATGGCTACCAGCAGGTTCGGAGCCTGTATCTTCCTGATCGTAGCGGCAACCATCCTGAGATCATTCTTCCTCTAGGCCCCCTTTGATTGAAAATAAAAGATACAATAGTATGGACTTAATTATCTCAATGCTGATTATTATATCAAATTTATATGTACTTTTATCAGTAACATAAGAATCTTGTAGCTAAATGAAAAAGGCACTTCTCATTCTGCTTTGTATTATATACAATACGAAGTCGTCTTGATTAATTTAAATTTGTTAAGACGACTTCTAAGTTAAAAAATATCTTTTTAACTAAAACATTAGATATTATATAGAATAAAGATTTATGGATTTCATAAACAATAAATTAACCACAGAGTTGCATGGAGTTATGGTTCACGGTGTATCACGGTGTAACTCCGTGATATTTAACTCGGTGCAACTCTGTGGTTAAAAAATCAACTATGTATAAACATCTGTAAATAAATAGAATAATCTCTTATTAAATATAAACTCTATTATATATCTTTACTATTAAAAATTAAGTCAACGATACAGTACCTTTTATTGATGCGAATACTCCACCAAATTACACTTATCCTTTTTCTTCTATTATATGCCAATAGTTTATTGGGTCAGATAATAGAAAGCAACTTGTCTTTCGAGAATATCAATATCACGGAAGGACTGCCTCATAACACCGTGCAGAAGATATTCCAGGATTCGGAAGGATATATGTGGTTTGCCACAAAGGATGGACTGTCGCGCTACGATGGCAGCAACTATATTATTTACCGGGAATCGCTGGGCCGGGAATCATTATCAAATAGTAAAGTCCGTTGCATCTCCGAAGACAATGACAAAAATATATGGGCGGGTACAGACAACGGCCTTAACATGATAGACCCTGCGACCCGCCATGTGGTTTCTTTTCTCCTGAGTTCGTATCCCGAACTGAAAAACAATAAAATAAATGACCTTTTTTTTGACAAAACGAGTCAAAATATGTGGATTGGCACAGAATCGGGAGTAGCTCTTTATAATACAGAGAGGAAAGAATTTATCGATTTGGAAAGCAATATTGCGTTCTCGCAATTAGTCAACACAATAGGAGCTATCTCCGAAGACGAAATATACATTGGCACGCATACCGGATTGTATATCTGCAATAAGCAAGGTAAACAGATATACAGAGTTCTCTTATCTCCGGACGATGTCAATTATAATGTCTACTCTGTATTCCCCGACTCTGATGGTAATATCTGGATTGGCTGTCACATGGGCCTCCTAGGTAAAATGAACAAACCAGAAAAAACAATCTCTATACTTGAATTTGGAAATATTAATATGACTGACGATTATGGGGTAGTCAGCATAATCGAACAAGATAGTCTATTGTGGCTGATAAGTAAGAAGAAAGGGGTCTTTTTTTATAATAAGAAAAACAGCAAACTGATAAAAACAGGGTCAGGCTATTCCGTAAATATTTTAGGAGAAAACAGTAATGAATTGATGCTTACAAACGCATATAAAAACAATAATGGCACCATATGGATAGGCTCGTATTACATGGGATTATTTTACTATTCGGAATATATTAATCAATTCAACCACATATCCATAAGAAGAGACAGGGAGAAATCTACCGGTATTATCGGTCCTGTCATTCAGGACGGAGACGGACTTTGGCTAGGTAGTTCAGGCGTTGGTATAACTTATTATAACATTAAAAACAAGAAACAGCAATACTACGAAATATATGAGTCGGGCATATCCCTTACAGAATGTAAACCGCTATTGATCAGCGATAACATATTGTGGATAGGCACCGATTCACATGGCATTTTCCTATTCGATCTGAAAAAGAAAGCTGTTATAAAGCAATACTACACTTCTTCCCACATAGGCAGAACACCGGGAAACAGAATAAATTATGGATTTAAGGACAATCAGGGGCGTCTCTGGATAGGGTATAACGGAGCGCCGGGAGGTATTTGCCTCTTCGATGATGAGACAGAAATTTTCACCAACCGCTTACCGTCTGATGCAAAAAATAAAGTAAGAGATATTTATTTCATACACCAGGCATCGGACAATGAACTCTGGGTTGGTACCCGCAACAACGGGCTTTTTCGTTATGATATATCTAAAGCAGATTATACTCCTATACCTATTGCAGGAAGGCAGGATTTGTCGATAAGTTACATTTTCAAAGACAGCCAAAACCGTATCTGGATAGGGACTTTCGGACAGGGGCTGATTTGCATGGATTACCATGGCAATATCAAACAATTATTCAATTACAGCAATAATGATATAAACGACAATATTTGCAGTATTCTGGAAGATAACGATGGCCGCATATGGATTAGCTCTTTCAACGAAATATCGTATTACAATGAACAGAATAACCGCTTTGTGAAATACGATATTAAGAATAATTTTCCTCTTCAGCATGTAAAATCCATGTCGTCTTTATTTTCAAAAGACAACTTACTTTACTTTGGAGGAAGTAATGGTATGGTTGAAGTAAATCCTCAGAGCCTGATGCACATCAACAAAACTCCTCCAAAGGTAGTGCTTACCGACTTTCTTATACACAATCAGCCGGTAGATACGTTCGTGCGCAAAGATGTATTGCAAAATCGCATTATTGAATTAAAATACAACCAGCAAAACCTTACTTTTCATTTTGCTGCCCTCAACTATATATATCCGGAGAAAAATCAATACCGATATAAACTGGAGGGAGTTGATAATGACTGGAATACCACAAGTAAACAACGACAGGTGACATATAACAATCTGACGGCAGGAGAGTATCGTTTCATGATCAGCGCTTGTAACAATAGTGAAATCTGGTCTGAACCTGAAAATCTGTTGACTATTATTGTCAAACCTGCTCCTTGGTTTTCATGGTGGGCATATCTGATTTATACGACGGTGATTGTAGGCATATTAGGCTTGGTTTTCTATTATCAGAGAATAAAAATTAATTTAGAACATAATCTGAAACTGAAAAACGTGGAGAAGAAGAATATGGAAAAGATGCATAAATTCCGGTTAGACCTGTTCACAAATTTTTCTCACGAGATACGTACGCCTCTCACTTTTATTTCAGTGTCATTAAGCGATTTGTTGAAAAAATCAGAAACTTCAAACAATAATACTCTAGTCAGAATAGAAAGCAATGTAGATAAAATATCTACTCTCGTGGATCAGCTAATGGATTTCCGCAAACACGATGAAGGACGAATGGAACTTAATGCTTCCGAGCAATTATTGATTCCTTTTATAGAAGATATTGTTTTGACTTTTAAAGAACTTTCTGAAATAAAAAATCATCCTTTAAAAGTAAATCTGCCGAAAGAAAATCTCATTTTGTGGTACAATCCGCAATTACTGGAAAAAGTATTCTATAATGTATTGATGAATGCATTTAAGTATTCTTATGAAGAAAGCATCATAGAGCTGAATGCGGAAGTTATAATCCTTAACGGCAGTACATACCGGGAGCGGGTTGACCATATGGTAGAACAGGCTGTCCTTGTCAGCATATTCAATGAAGGCGACACTATCCCCGAAAGCAAACTGGAAAAGCTGTTCGAGCCATTCTACCGCTTGAAGAATGCCAGTAATATACAGGGAACGGGAATAGGCCTCAGCCTGAACAGGATGATTATGCGCTTGCATCATAGCGATATCTGGGTAGAAAATGCAGAAGGCCAAGGCATCGTTTTCAAGTTACTGATACCGATAGGTAAAGACCACCTGAAAGATGAATTGGACGAATCTGCAGGAGATGAATACCAGGTGATTTTCAGTCCCGTTGCCGTTCGAAAAATGGAATCCCCTCTTGTTTTTCCGAAAGCTGATACGGAATTAAGAACATTGCTCCTGGTAGAAGACAATGAAGAAATCAGGACATATTTAAAAGGAAAATTACTTGCAGAATATAATGTCTTTGACTGCTCCAATGGTAAAGAAGCATTGGATATTATTCATAAAAAAGAAATAGACATGGTTATCAGCGATGTAATGATGCCGGTAATGGACGGGAAGGAACTATGCAGGATAATAAAAAGCACAATAGAGATAAACCATATTCCTGTAATACTACTCACAGCGCAAACATCTGACGAACACATAAAGGAAGGGTTTTATTCCGGGGCAAACGAATATATACCCAAGCCTTTCAAATATGACATCCTTTTAGCACGGATACAAAATTTATTAGAAAATAATGACCGCTTGCGGCAATCGTTCCAGAAACGTATCAGTCCGAAAGATATGAATGTGGAGGTTACCGATTATGATGAACAATTTTTACAAAAGTGCTACGATTACCTGCGTAGCAATCTCTCCAATCCTGAATTGACAATAGAAGACTTCGGTAAAAAAATTGGGGTGAGCCGCGTGCATCTGTATCGCAAATTGAAATACCTGACAAATTTGTCTCCCAGCCAGTTTATATTAAACGTAAGATTGAAAGTCGCCGCCGACCTGCTCAGGCAGGAAGGGGTATCCGTATCGGAAGTATGCTATCAGGTAGGGTTCAACAGTTTGTCGTATTTCACACGCTGCTTTAAACAAAGTTACGGGCAATCACCGTCTGATTACAAACAAAAGAAATAATCTATTCCTGTGTTGATTTTAACTATGATACAAGGTTTTTGTATCATTTGTATCAATTCATGTAACATAATTTCAACCGTCTTGGTAGAGACAAATCTATCTTTGTTAATGATGACAGAGCACATATTAACCAAATCATATTACTATGAAAAAATTACTGATACTAACCCTGTTTTCTATTTATATAGAAAATATATATTGCACAAACAGTATATATAATATTATAGATTATGGAGCGAAATCAGATACAGCATTTCTGAATACCACCTCAATTCAAAAAGCAATAGATATATGTCATAATAACGGTGGCGGCACAGTATATATTCCCACAGGGCTATATATTAGCGGTACACTATTCTTAAAAGATAATGTGATGCTCTATCTTGAAAGAGGAGCAACAATAAAAGGCAGTCCGAACCTGAAAGATTATCCTCAACTGACAGAACACCGAAAAGGATTGGTTCATGCCGAAAAAGCCCATCGCATAGGCATTATGGGAACAGGAACAATAGATGCAAATGGAGGTCATCACGTTTTCCATGAAGGGCCTAACTCGCCAAACAGGATATATGTTGCCAATTTTGAAGAATGTACGGAAGTAAAGATACAGGATGCCAGTTTTTTGAACGCTTCTTTTTGGACGTTGCGCATTCATGATTGCGAACATGTCCAGATACATGGCATAACTATTAAATCGCCGACCTATTTCAATAATGACGGTATTGATCTGGATGGTCGTAATATTACGGTCTCAGATTGTATCATAGACTGTGTAGATGATGCTATATGTATAAAAAGCCACACTAAAGGACGTCCATGTGAGAATATCGCTATCACCAATTGTATTGTATCCAGCAATTGTAATGCCATAAAATTTGGAACTGTATCGGCTGGTGGATTTAAGAATATCGCTATCTCTAACTGTATAATTAAACGGCCATCGCAGAATGACTATTTCGACTATAAGAAATATACGATACCCGGAGTAACCGATAACTACGTAAATAATTCCGGCATAGCATTAGAATTGGTAGATGGAGGTATATTCGAACAGGTAGTCATCGACAATATAACGATGTATAATACGCTAACTCCCATTTTCATTCGTTATGCAGAGCGAAGGAATCCGCCTGCTGGAATTATGAAAGATATTTCGATCAGTAATGTAACGGCTACGGCAAATAGCCTGATGACCTGTTCCATTACAGGAATACCGGGATATTATGTAGAGAATGTAAAATTGAGCAATATCATACTTAATTGTCCGGGAGGAGGACAGAAAGGGCATACAACACGGGAAATCCCGGAAAAAAACAAAAGCTATCCTGAAAATAAAATATTCGGGGCAGATTTGCCTTCTTACGGCTTTTATGTACGGCATGCCAACCACATCACATTCTCCAATATACAATTCAATTTAAATGCTAATGACGATAGGCACGCAATCTGCCTCGATGATTGTAACAACATTGTTATAGACGGTGTCAACACAGTCTCACATGAGAGTGAATCGGCTTATATCAAGGTAAGGCAGGTAAATAATCTTTTGGTTAGCCGGTTCACTTCTGATTGCACACTGCCTTTATTTATAGAAAATGAAGGGAATTCCTCTGAAATAAAATTTATAGGTAACGACTTCAGCAAAGTTGGCCGGTTATGTGATGAAAACACCAAAAGTATAATAAAATCTGCTGGGAATCTGGTTTCTAATGAATAACAATATAGTATTATGAAAAATAGGCTTTCCATTATAATTATTTTTCTTTTCTGTTTTGCAGCGCATATTTCTGGGCAGAATAATATAAAAGTTTCATTAGTAAAATGGAGTTTCCGTACTCAGACCGAACTATTGTGTCAGATGGCAAAAGGCAACCATGTTGCTGCATTGGAAATGGTGGATACGCTCAAATGGGATATAGTTTTAAAAAGCGGGCTGCAAATAGCGATGGCTGACGGCGCTGATTTAGGTATAGAAAGAGGATTTTGCGACAAAAGATGGCATAAGGAATTAATTGACAGATATACCTGTCTATTGCCGAAATTACAAGAAAAAGGAATAAAACAAATAGTTTGCTATTCGGGTATAAATACAGATTTGAACGATGATGAAGCATTGGACGTATGTGTCCAAGTAATGAAACCAATACTTGAAGTTGCTGAAAAAAACGGGATTACCTTATCTATGGAATTAATAAGTACTCAGGATACTGATGAGATTTTTACTAAACAACGCTTTAAATACTATCAGTGCGATAATATGGAATGGGCTGTTTCTTTATGTAAGAAACTGAACTCTCCTAACTTCAAGCTATTGTATGATGTATGGCATATGCAGGATATGGGACGCGATATATTTGATGATATAAAGAAATACCATCCTTACATATCTCATTATCATATAGCGGCATATCCGAAAAGGAATATTTTAAATAAAGAAGACAAATTTGATTATAACAAATTAGTAAACGAAATACAAAAAACAGGATACAAAGGCTATATAGGATTGGAGTTAGACAGAGTGGAATTAGATCTTGAGAAGATAATTAAACAAAGTATGAACATTTTAAAGGATAAATAATAATGAAACGAACCTTATTTTTCTTTCTTGGCCTTATTGCAGTATTTACATATGCTCAATCACCATGGGATAAAGCTGCTGAAATTGTTGCCGGGCTCGATCCTGTGACATTTCCGGACAAGGAGTATATAATCACCGATTTTGGGGCAATAGGCGATGACAAAACACCATGCAAAGACGCTTTTGATAAGGCCATGACTCTATGCAGCGATAACGGAGGAGGCAAAGTAATAGTACCTGCCGGCAACTATTATATGAACGGAGCTTTGGTCTTTAAAAGTAATGTAAATGTCCATTTAGAAGAAGGCGCTGTTATCAATTTCAGCATCAATGAAAATGACTACCTGCCTGCTGTTATCACCCGTTGGGAAGGTACCGAATTATTCAACTATTCTCCTCTTGTATATGCTTATCATGTGCAAAACATAGCTCTGACAGGTAAAGGAATCATCAACGGAAACGGTTCCAGAAAGTTTTCTCCGTGGAATCATAAACAAAAAGTAGAACAGGAAATGCTCAGGAAAATGGGACGCGATAATATTCCTGTATACCGCCGGGTATTCGGCGAAGGATTCAAACTTCGTCCCGGATTTATAGAGCCTTACGGCTGTGCCAATGTGCGTATCGAAGGGATAACTATCAAAGATTCACCGTTCTGGGTAATTCATCCTATCTTTTGCAACAATGTGATTGTACGTGGCGTAACCGTAGATAGCTACAACTACAACAACGATGGTTGCGACCCCGAATCGTGCCGCAATATGCTTATCGAGGATTGTACATTTATCACGGGTGACGATGCCATCGCCATCAAATCGGGACGAGACAACGATGCCTGGCGTATAGGCCAGCCTACCGAAAATATCGTTATCCGCAACTGTTCTTTCTTTTCCAAGATTAATGGAGTATGTATTGGCAGCGAAATCGCCGGAGGAGTACGTAATATTTTCATTGAAAACATTACCATTCCGATGTCGTCGAACGCAATCTATTTCAAATCAAATCTTGATAGGGGGGCGTATATCGAAAATGTATATGTGCGCAACATACAAGCCGATTCGGTACGCACAGCGTTAATCCGTTTCGAACCCAATTATAAGGGAGAGCGTTCAGGCTTCAATCCTACGCTGTTCAGGAATTTTCGGATAGAAGAAGTGACTTGCAAATACATCGAAGAGTGTGGCATATACATGGCAGGATTTAAAGAGCAGCCGATAAGGAATATCGAATTGAAGAACATCACGATTGGCAATGTACCTATCCCATACTGCTTCGAAAACGGACTTGACATAACATTCAGGAATGTAAAGGTTAACGGAAAGAAATTACCAGAGAAACCGGAAGTGAAAGAATTGGTCAGCCTTAAGGTGCTTTAAAAAACTGAGAAATATAAACAACGAATGTAACGATGAAAAGATTTTATTGGATTATATTAGTATATCTGTCTGTGTTGCCGGCTATGGGTCAGGAGAAAACAAGCTTTGATCTTGATAATAACCATGACATCCCATCGCTATATTCCTGGGGGCCATATTCGAAACGCTATGCTGGAATATCGCACATTCCGAATATAAAGAGAGGGATGCGGTTTGATTTTTCGGTAATGCCGGGATATTACAGGAATCGCCAGTTGGTTCCCCATGTTCTTTTCGAATCATCTTATTATCCATGGAAGATAAATCCGGAAATGAATCGTATCACTTACCGATATGAACTGGAATGGAAAGATAAAGTATATGTAGATGTAACTTACCATATATTGGATGATTCCCGAACATTAGTAGAAATCCATTGTGTAAATAATACTGCAATAAATCAGAATCTTGTATTAAACAACATTGCTTATATTGATTATCCTGAACATGAACCCCTGGTCGAGGCTTTGGGAACAGAGCATCTGAAATGGTATAATGCTATTGATTACTCCGTTAATGAACCAGCTATCAAAACACCTCAATACGCTTTAGTATATGATGGTTGGAACAGAAACGAAGAACGAACTACCTTGTCTCTCGACGGTTCTGTATTGGACAAAGGTTTTGGTAAAGATAAGGGAGACAAGGTAGCTTATAATATCAATATTAGGGAAGGATATGAGAACGGGATTATTTTATTCCGATATAAAGTAAATAAAGGGAAGAATGCTGTATTTCAGTCAAATGGACTTATCAAAGATCAATTGATATTTGAAGACACAGGCGATTTTGAAGTACTAAAAGTTCCTTATGCATGCGATAAACCAGAAGATTATATACTTGAACTTATTTCGGAAGGAAACAGCCCTGTTCAATTAGATGGGTTTTTTATCGGAAAAGCGCAGGACATTGATTCTCTGAATATAAAACCACGAAATATTCCTTTTACTCCGTCTATCGAAAGAGGGAAAGGACAACAAGACTTTATACTTAAATATCCGGAATGTAAGAATTACTATGGAGTAGCATGGAACTTTAAAGAATCGGAAATCCGTGAAATTTTGAATAATGAATTGGAATCGTTTTTCCGCAGGAAAGTGCATGACCATGTTGCCAGGATATTGGTAGGTAATAAACAATGGCATTATACAAATGCTTTCCTTCGTCCGATAGTAATGTCCCCGAATTCCGGACAAACATTATATAGCCTGATTTGTACCGGAAACAAAGAGCAGGTATCTGAACAATTGCAGAGTTTCCATGTATCTCCTGATAAGATAATTTCAGAAGTGAAAAATACATCGGTAAGCCGGAATAATAATTATCTACCTGAAGCAGAAAAGTATAGTTTTAGTCAGCAATTGTTGCAAGCCACATTATTGTCTAATATAGTTTATCCGGTATATACCCAACAACAATATATCAGGCATTTCACTCCCGGCATGAATTGGAACAGTCTTTATACATGGGATCTGGGATTTATTTCCTTAGGACTAATTGATATTGACAGACAGAAAGCCTTTGAAGCAGTAAAAGCTTATACAACTCCGGTTGATAGCGAATCGGCATTTATTCATCATGGCACTCCATTGCCAATACAGATGTTTGCATATTTTGATTTGTGGAATAATGGACTATCGAATCAATCTTTGGAGTATTTATATCCTCGCTTGAAACAATATTTCGATTTTATGGTAGGAACTAATACTTATTCAACCACACAAATGAAAGGTTCTGGATTGTTGCGCACCTGGGATTATTTCTATAATTCGGGTGGATGGGATGATTATCCACCACAACAGGCTCTTCGCGATGACAAGCCGCAATATCCGTTTGTAACGCCAGTAGTGACTTCTGCCTATTACCTTCGTGCAGCGAAAATATTAAGGTTGGCTGCAAAAGAATTAGATATAAAGACAGATCTTAAATATTACGATCAGGTAATTCAAAAGCTTTCGTCAGCACTTCAAAATTATTCATGGGATAATGAAACTGGCTATTTTAGCTACGTAGTACACAATGAAAACGGACAACCGAAAGATAAATTCCGATATAAAGATGGTTCCAACTTTAACATGGGCCTAGATGGGGTTTCGCCTTTCGTTTCTGGTATTTGCACGCCGGAACAAAATGAAAGGCTTATCAGTCATTTGTTCTCACCTGATGAACTATGGACAGATTTGGGCATCTCTACTGTAGATAAATCTGCCTCATATTATCGAGCGGATGGTTACTGGAACGGCGCGGTCTGGTTTCCTCATCAGTGGGTAATGTGGAAGGCCTTGCTTGATAACGGAAAAGGACAGGAAGCATACAAGGTTGCAACTACTGCTCTGAATACATGGCAGAAAGAATGTGCAGAAAGCTATCATACTTTCGAACATTTTATTATTTCATCAGGCAGAGGAGCCGGATGGCATCAATTCTCAGGGCTTTCATCTCCTTTACTTAATTGGTATGCTGCATATTATAAGACAGGAAAAGTTTCAACAGGATTTGAAATCTGGATCAATGACGATCGGTTCAATGAAAATTTTTCAAGTTATGAAGCTAAAATTTCTTTCGATGATTCTACCGTACCTCACAAAAGGACAATGATTGTCATTATGAATCCGGATTACAAATATACTGTGCGATTTAAAGAGAAACCGCTAAAAGCTCAATCCTGTTATCCGGGTATGTTGGAAATAACTTTTCCGGCAGATAACAAAACGGGAAGGCTAAATATTAGTATTGAAAATTTAAAATAAACGGACAAGATATAATTCATTAAAAACCAATCTATTTATGAAAAACTATGTAGAATTATTTATCACTGTTTTATGAGAAATTCTCATGAACAAAAGTAAGGCATGATTATTAATTTTTTAATACAGGAATCATAATCTATGGAAAATTCTAAATTAATTATTATTTATAGTCTGATTTGCATTCTATTATGCCTGTCAGGGACTATATCAGGACAACAAACTAATCCACAGGGAAATACCAGATATGCTGTAAGTGGTACAGTTTTTGATAGTGACGGTGAACCGCTTATTGGAGCGTATGTGAAAGAAGTGGATGGTAAAAGTACCGCAGTAACAGATGTGGATGGTAAATATTCGATAAATGTAGCTGTAAACGGACAACTTACATTTTCATACATGGGCTATGTGACACAAACAGTGAATGTCGGAAGCAATAAAGTATTGAATGTAAGAATGCAAGAAGATGATCAACAACTTGAAGAGATCGTAGTCATTGGTTATGGGCAAGTAACCAAAAAGGATGCAACAGGTTCGGTATCGACATTAAAAGCAAGTGATTTGAACAAAGGGGTAACAACTACTCCTCAGGATATGCTGGTAGGTAAAGTGCCGGGATTATTGATTGTGCCGGGTAGTGGGCAACCCGGGTCGGGTACAACTATCCGTATCCGCGACGGTTCTTCACTTTCGGCAAGTAATTCGCCTTTGATTGTTATTGATGGTGTTACAACTTCTGATGATGCCGGGGTAGGTATGTCGAACGTATTAGGAGCTATCAATCCAGAAGATATAGAATCATTCAGTGTATTAAAAGATGCTTCCGCTACTGCTATTTACGGTTCGCGTGCTTCCAATGGGGTTATTATTATTACAACAAAAAAGGGTGGCGCTAAAAAGCTAAAGATTAATTACAACAGCACATACAGTGCCAGCGTCAATTCGGGAAAAGTGCCAGTATTAAGTCCAGGACAATTCCGTGACTATATGGACGAATACTATCCTATAAGTACGCCTGCCGGCACAGCAGCCCACCGAGCTATAAACTATGCTTATGCAGATGGTACTATTGGTTATTATAATACTGACTGGCAAGATCAAATATTCAGAACAGGATTATCTACCGACCAGAATGTAAGCGTATCGGGCGGCGGGGAGAAGTCCCCTTTCAGACTGTCGGTCGGATATACGGATCAAAACGGGACATTGAAAGGATCTAATTTTCAGCGTTTTACTCAAGCCGTTAATTTTACTCCGAAGTTCTTCAACAAACATTTAAGTGTAAACGTGAACTTAAAGGCAATGGAGAATAAGAATAAGTATGTTTCTGATGGAGTGATAAATTCAGCAGCAGCATTCGACCCTACAAAACCTATTTACACATATAATCCGGATGGATCAATCAATAAAGATAGATATGATGGATTTTTCCAATGGATAAACCCGGATGGATCCATTAACCGTAACGGTTCTGAAAATCCTGTATCACGTCTTTCCGGCAGTTGGGATCACACAGATGTATTCAGAACTTTGGGCAATCTACAACTCGACTATTCGTTCCATTTCTTACCCGAACTTCGCGCTAATATGAATATTGGCTATGACTATACGCACAATGAAGGCAATAAAGGAAATTATTTGGGTTCATACAGTTCATATACCGATGCCATTCTACCTCCGGGCCAAGGACGTTATACTGATACGAAGGCGAAGCGTGAAAATTACCTGTTTGACTTTTACTTGAATTATGTAAAAGATATTCAGCCAATAAAAAGTAAAATAGATATAATGGGAGGATACTCATGGCAACATTTTAAGAGGAATGATGAGAGTTGGACATATTCGAACCAGATGCCGGGCTATGAGTCGGTATTCATCTCAGAAAACACATCCCCTAAAGAATACTATCTGATTTCCCTATTCAGTCGTTTGAATTACACCTTTATGGATAAGTATCTTTTGACATTTACTTTGCGTAATGACGGTACTTCACGTTTCCACAAAGACAATCGTTGGGGACTATTTCCTTCGGTAGCATTAGCATGGAGAATAAATGATGAAGAGTTTTTCAAACAATTCGACAGGTTAAGCAACCTCAAATTCAGAGCTAGTTATGGCGTTACAGGACAACAAAATATAAGTTCAGACTATTATCCTTATATAGCTACTTACGATCTTTCCACCATCACATCTACATCACAGTACCAGATTGGTGATAATTTCTATCAATTATTGAAGCCTGAGAAGTATAATGAAAATATTAAGTGGGAATCCACAAGGACATGGAACGTCGGCCTGGATTGGGGATTTTATAACAACAGGCTGTCGGGTAGTGTAGATGCGTTTTATAAAGAAACGTATGATCTGTTGAATAATATAGCCATTCCGGCAGGCTCTAATTTTATTAATGAAATGGTTGCCAATATTGGGAATATGGATTTCAAAGGGCTTGAATTCAATGTTAATGCTGTGCCAGTCTCCACCAAGGATTTTTCATGGGAAATATCAGCTAACGCAACATGGGTAAAGTCTGATATTACAAAACTGACAGCTATCCATAATCCTGATTACGTCGGTGTTCCGACAGGAGGCATAAGCATGGGTACAGGCAATAATATCCAGATTAATAGTGTCGGGCATGCTCCTAATACATTCTATGTATACGAGCAGGTTTACAATGAGCATGGAGATCCTGTGCAAAACGCATTCGTAGACCAGGATGGAAATGGGATAATTGATAATAAAGATCTTGTAAGAAAACACAAATCCCGTCCTGATGTATTCTTCGGGTTCAATATGTTGTTCAACTACAAACAATGGGATTTCGGATTCAATACCCATGGTAGCATTGGCAACTGGGTGTTCAATGATTATAATTCAGCGCGTTCCTCAGCCGATTATACATTTAGCAACGGGCAAACAGTGCGCAATGTTCCCCAGTATGTAGTGGAGACATCTAAATTCCGTTTGCCGATTTCTGTTTCGCAGGCAAAGAGTGATTTATTTCTCGAAAATGCATCCTTCCTGAAAATAGATAATATAACATTGGGATATTCGTTTTCGAAACTATTCAAAACGAAATTATCGGGCCGTATATCCGCTACAGCTCAAAATCCATTTATAATAACAAAATATAGTGGTTCCGATCCGGAAATAAGTAGCGGTATCGACAATAATGCTTGGCCGCGCCCTCGTATATATGTTCTTGGTTTAAGTCTTAACTTCTAAAAAATTGAATTATGAAACTTAAATATTTAGCATTACCGATAGTATTTCTATCAATAATACTTTCATTCTCATCCTGTTTCGGTGATTTGGATACTACTCCGATCGATCCGAACCTTTATACGCCGGACAAGGCATATTCGACTCCTGAAAGTTATATGCAGGGTTTGGCAAAGTTATATGCAGCATTGGGGCTGTCCGGCCAGAACGGGCCGGCCAGCGCTGAAATTGTCGGAGTCGATGCCGGTACTTCTCCTTTTTTGCGTACATTCTGGTATATGCAGGAATTTACGACCGACGAAGTTACATTTACTCAGTCTGATCCTGGCTGTCCCGAACTTTCGTATAATACTTATACTACGGAAGATAATCCTATTATTGCAGGGTTATACTATCGCCTGTTGTTTACAATTACAATGTGTAACGATTACTTGAAACAAACCACAGATGGTAAACTTAGCGACAGGGGAGTTGACGCTGACCTCAAGGCAAAAATACAATCGTATCGGGCAGAAGCACGCTTTTTGAGGGCGATGATGTATTATCATGCGATGGATATGTTTGGGAATGTGCCTTTTGTTACCGAAGACGATCCTATTGGAGCTTACCTTCCGCCTCAGATTTCACGTTCCGATCTGTTTCGTTATGTAGAGAGCGAATTAATAGGTCTGGATAATGACTCGGATATGATTGCACCTCGTCAGAATGAGTATGGCCGTGCAGATAAGGCTGCGGTATGGCTACTGCTGTCCCGTCTTTACCTGAATGCGGAGACATACATACAAACGCCGAAGTATGACGAATGCGTCAAATATGCAAAGAATGTGATGAATGCCGGATATGGACTGTGTCCAAATTATGCAGAATTATTTATGGCTGACAATGGAGAAAATATGGATGCCCGTAAGGAAATGATCTTTACTATTAACTTTGACGGACGGTGGACTCAGTCATATGCAACTCAATTCTTAGTAGCAGGTTCCCGTGGCCCTAACGACCCTAATTTTACCGTTACAAGCGGTTCATCCAAAAGCTTTAAAGGTTCACGGGCAACACTTTCCTTTGTTCGTCATTTTTACCCTGAAATTGATGATTTACTTAAAGGAGTCAATGAAGTTATCGACGATGCAAATGGTACATTAGGTAAGAAAGCAAACGAACGGGACAATCGTGCGATCTTCTTTACCCATACCTGTCATCTGCCAATGTCGTTGAATGCAGGATCCAGCACCTTTATCTATGGTTGGCCTTCGTATAAATGGACTAACTTGACCCGCAAAGGCATACCACCATACTATGTTGATGAGAGTGGTAATACGATTGCTTTGACAGAATATCCGAGCCTTGATTATCCTCTGATGCGTTTAGCAGAGGCATATCTCAACTATGCAGAAGCTGTAGCCAGAAAATCAGGAGGTACCAGTACAGAAGCCCTTGCCCTCGAAAAATTGAACGAACTCAGAGACCGGGCAAATATTAAGGCAGATGATCTAACTACATTCGATCTGAACTACATATTTTCTGAACGCTCGCGGGAATTACATTGGGAAGCTTTTCGCCGCACAGACCTTATCCGGTTCGATAGGTATGCTGGAAACGATTATACATGGGAGTTTAAAAACGGAACATTTCCAGGATCCGCAGTTCCTAAATATAGAGAATTATTTCCAATCCCGGCTAAAGACATAGGAGCAAATCCTAATTTAGTACAAAATCCAGGCTATGGAAGTGCACAATAATAATATTCTTTAAATAAGTTGAATATGAAAAGATTTATATTTCCAATAATATTTATAGCATCTCTTTTATGTTTTGTATCGTGTGGAGATGATAACAGTGTATCTTTGAATCCCGATAAATATGTATCCAGTTCGTGGACAGTTAGTTTCGACGGTGCATTTATTCTTGATAAAGCAGATGCCGAGAACATGATGGATACTTTGCGCTGGACTCCGGCAGACTTTGGGTATGGTGCTGCAATTTCATATGAAGTGCAAGTTGCAGTAAAAAATGAGGGTGACTTAACTTTTGTCACATTGGGTACGACAAATCAAACCAAATATGGGGTAAAAATAAAAGACCTGAATGCGACTCTATTAGCCGCCGGAGCCGTAAAACGCCGCCCTACCGATTTTGTTATGCGTGTTAATGCTTCCATTAGTGCAGCTTACAGTCCTTTAATATCTAATAGTGTAGAATTTAATGCTACAACTTTTTCTACCGATCCGGACCTGCTCTATGTTGTCGGCGACTATAATAATTTTGATATGGAAACTGCCGAAGTATTGTATTCTCCGAATTGGAATGGAAAATATGAAGGATATGTATATTTATCTAAACTCGATCAAGGTATAAAACTTATTGAAGAAATCGCACCGGAAGTGCAATGGGGATTGCCAGGAGGATTCACTCCTGCAACATCTGTCAATATTGCAGCGGGAGGTGCTGCGATTGCTCCAGGCTCGTTTATGCCGGGCGCTAACGGGGAAGAGATTTTTGACGGACCTGGATTCTACAGGATGATTGTAGATATTACCGAAACTTCAAAGACATTTAAACTCTATAAGTTCTATAATGATTTCTTCGTTGCCGGCCAGCGCAATATGAATTATACGGAGTGGGCCAATTCGATGTCGAACCAGAATCCTAAGGCTGGGACAGGGGCTCTGTTGACATACAATCCTGAGGGAAAAGTATGGGAGGCGAAGAAGATATATATACCCGAATACCAGACTGATGCCAATGGTGTGCAATTGACCGGTAAATTCCAGTTTAAACTAAGAGCCAATTTTATACAAGGTACATGGACAAACGCTGCGAATATAGGAATCAAGGACTCTAATTCTATGAAAGATAATATGCAGGTTGGAAACATTACTCCAGGTGGAGGAAATATCAATTTTATTGCTCCAGAGGGCTATTATGATATCAAAGTATATATGCAATGCTATCCGCAACGTTTTGAATTGATACCGAGTACAGAATAATCAATGTTTGCATATTGGTAGATTTAATTGCCAATCTGTTAAGTTAATAAGGGAGGGTGCTTCACACTGTGATTTCACTCTCCCTCTTGACTTTGTCATTGCGACACCCAATTCCAAAAATCATTATCAAATAGCTTTTCAATAAGTTTGTGCTTATTCGTGATTAGCATAGTTTTCGTGTAGGAACTATTGTTGTGAGGCATATTGACTTTGATTGTCGTAACGCAGAATCAAGTACCCAATGCGACAATTTAGTTCAAAGATGCATAAAATATTTTAGAAGGTGTCTGAAAACAGAGTATTTCTCTTGGTCTACTGTTTATCTTATTTTGTATCAGCCTTATAAAATTATCATCATAGTGATCAAAATCAGCACCTTTTATGATATATTGCCTGATCAGTCCATTTGTATATTCATTCAGACCTCTCTGCCAAGACGAATAAGGATGTGCAAAATAAAATTAATTATTATTGATTCCTTATGTCTTATTTATCAAATAAGTTCTTCCCTTCACTTATCTTTTTCAATCTTATCAAAGCTTCTATATAATAATAATCAGCATAAATGATAGAAGCATCAATTTCAGACTTATGCGGTTTATGTCCCGTAGAATGCAGTAAGAATGCGTGATTCTTTTCTCGACTCTGATATTGCTCTGACGACAAAGATTGTAACATCTCAGTTGCCTCATCCATATAATATTGAGACTCTCCTTTTTCAACATATTGCGATAACTCCAACAAAGCAGAGGCTACAAGTGCAGCGGCAGAAGCGTCACGTGGCGCATTAGGAATGGCAGGATCATCAAAATCCCAATAAGGTACCTTATCCTCAGGCAACTTTTTCAAATAAATAGCTGTGGCCTTTCGAGCTGTTTCTAAGAAATCTTTATTTCCTGTTTCTCTATAGCACATAGTAAAGCCATAAATAGCCCAACCTTGTCCACGAGCCCACATAGAAGAATCTGCATATCCCTGATGGGTTATTTGTTTAATAGGTGAACCGGAAATTGTATCATACACAACCACATGGTATGTACTATAATCATCGCGGAACTGGTTTCTCATAGTAACTTCTGCATGACTTTTTGCCATATCATAGAACTTCTGCCCGCCGCCATTTTTTGAAGCCCAAAACAGAAGTTCCAGATTCAGCATATTATCGATAATCGTATTATGGGGCCACTCCATCTTTTCACATTGAATAGGCCAGGAGTTAATGGTACCGACCTTGGGGTTGTATAAAATAGCCAATGAATCTGCCGTCTGTAACAACATCTGCTTATATTCCGGATTTCCTGTCAGCCGATACCCATTGCCTAAACTACAATACATCATAAACCCCCAATCATGATGAGTTATCTTTTGATCAAGGACAGGATATAATGCTTTCGAATATTTTTCCGCATCTGCCAACAATTGTTTATCCTTAGAATATTCGTATGCATACCATAATATTCCCGGCCAAAAACCGCTAGTCCAATCATGAATAGTAGTACATGCCCAATCTTTGGAGGATGTGTCATTCAAAATATTACGTGGCATGACATCATGCCTCTTCAATACTTTTAAAGAAGAATCTATCTGATTAATACAATAGATCAACGCTCTATCGGTATCGAAACTTTTATTATTACAGGAAAGGCATAAAACACTAATCAATATATAACCTAAAATTTTATTCATCGCTTCTTTTATATTACCCAATTTATTTTTCGCAAATGATCATAGCACAACCTCCCCGAGGTAATAAATTTAACTTCAAAACAGTCTTTGCGGTAACAGCCTTTTGCTGTATAGCCACATGAGTACGTGTATTCACTTCTTTGCCACCATCCATATAAAGTGTCAATTCATACTTTTTATTAGCATCCAAAAAATTCAACGGAAATTCAAATTTACGTTCTTCATTATTCGTGATAGAACCTACATACCAGACATTGTCTTTCTTACGGGCGATGGACACATATTCTCCGATACTTCCTTCCACTACTTTAGTATCGTCCCAGGTCGTTGGCAAATGGTCAAAAAATGGTAATTCCGGTTCATTTTGGAAATCATCGGGAGAGTCATACCAATATAAGAATTGTAACGGACTGTAGTTTATAACAGAAAGCGCCATTTGGTGACAGGAAGTGTTTAATAAGGAGCGAGCGTTTATCTTCAGATTTGACTTTATCCCCTTGCGATGATAATAGCAAACCGTACAATCGGCTGCACCTGCCAGAAATCGGGTAAAAGGTAAAGTCGTATTATTTATACCATCCGGAAATTCTTCATTTCCTCTTACTCCTTCCTGAGTAAGCAGATTGGGATAGGTACGGCTAAAGCCCGTTGGTCGGTATTCATCATGGATATCCACCATTAAATGATGTTTGGCACATTTCGCCACAGCGCTATGGAGCCATGTTGTCCATTTATACGATCCTACATGGACGAATCCGAATTTTATTCCGGCTACTCCCCAAGACTCATATAGGGGCAGAATTTCATCTAAATGCTCGGTTAAAGCACGCTGATTAACATATAGCCATAACCCTACTCCTTTTGAATTGGCATATTTAACGATTTTAGGTATATCCAAACCGTGTTGGGCTACTCTGGGATCAGACTTTTTTGATATTTCAGGCCCATACCAGCCCGAATCAAAATGAATATACTGAATATTTCTTTCTGCTGCCAAATCAATCGTTTTCTTAACGCCCTCCATAGAAAAAGAGACGCACCTGATAACTGTTCCCGGCTTAATCCAATTAGTATTTCTAACTTGACAAGAGTTATTTAAGTTCAGAATCAAATCATTATGTTCCAGTAAATCTATAGGCTGCTTTGCTACCATAATTGCACGCCAAGGAGTAGTGAAAGGGATAAAATCTTCTACGGGATCATACATTTTGCATCGGATGATATTCTTCTCTCCTCCTTTGACAAAGAACTTAGTTCTGCTATAATTCACCATTTCAGCTTCGAGCAAGCTGGCATATAATCCATTTTCCAGTTGCAACGTCAACGGACGCTCAGCTTCTCCCGGCCAGTTTTCGACCAACATACGGGTATGTATTGCCTGCGCGTAGGGAGCATACCAGCAATATGTATTTTCAGGTACTATAAAACTGGTTTTTTCCGAATTGATACATAAGTTTTGATTCGTACCTTCATAGTGATAACGAAAAGCGACTCCTGTATCATACGCACGCACAATTAAATGTAAGCGGTTCGCAGTACCATCCTTTTTTATTATATATATAGCTTGGTTATAGTGATTTTTGACTTCGGCCCTCTCTCCGTAAACAGGTCTCCACACCTCATCGACAGATTCAGTCTCCACTTTTTCAATTTCCAGATTATTCTCCCAAGCGGTAATACCTAATTCGGAGGGAAGAATTACCTTTGTTTGTTGATAGAAGATATCGTATGTAAGGTTCCCATTATTCGCAAATAAATTAAATACCAAATTGCCATCAGGAGATTTCAATGTATAATTAGCATATAATGTGTTGACTGCAAAGAGCATCACAAAAAACAACGGATATAATTTTTTCATAATCATAAATATTTTACGATGAGCTCATACATATTACTATTGATTCTCATTATCAATAAAATTGTATGAGCTCTAACATAAACAGGTTATTTTGTGCTACTTAACTTCTTGATTCCAATAACGATCTTCTTAGATGCATCGTTCACAGAGTTGATATAAATATAAGCAACCTGTTTTCCATCAGCAGTTTTCATGAATATACCTCCTTCTGCTTTCAAATCCAAAATGCCGGATGTGGAATTGTCGAAAGTAACTTTCTGCAAATCTAAATCGTCTACGTAGATCGTATTATGGCTATCATCTTTCAATTGTCCATCCCATACATACAATTTCTTATCCATCAACGTTTCCTTTGAAGCCAAACCGGAAGGAAGAGAAAAACCGTCGGGGTAATACATGGTTGCACCAGGAGCGAAAAATGCATGTTTATACGTATATTGATTTCCACTTACTGTTTTAGTGGTAGCAAACGCATAAATAAAATCGATTTTACTCATCAGATTTCCACTGTTTATTTCATCCAGCGTATATGCTTTCATATCTTCTATAGAGAAGTAGCGTGCGCCTGTATCTTCTCCACTAAGTTCTATTAACTTCTTCATATCCATGGACGATACGGCATAAGAAGGCGTTTCGTAGGTCGCTGTTTTTCCATCTTTCGATGTTGCCGAAAAAACAAAGGACACCTGTTTCCCTTTCAACTCGGCAGGCACTACATAATAATAGCGCAAAGTAGTAGCCTGAGAGTCAATAATCTCTGCTGTGGATACAGCTCCATTTGTTTCACAATTACTTGCTACCACTGTCGAAATCTCCACCTTATTTTTTGTCTGCCAAGTATAAGGCTCAAAATTAGTTCCTCCTGCACCTGGAGCGGAAGCTACTACTTTAAAACTTTGCAATTTGCTATCTGTAGTCCCTGCCGCATAAGAGAATTCGATTTTTTCTCCTACAACCAAAGGGGCTACGCTTTTTTTGATCAAATCGTTCTTCAAAGTTGTATTATCATCATCAGAGCATCTGGTAAAACCCAGAAAAGCCAGGCTTAATAAGCTCAATATTATTATTCGTTTCATAATTAGTTCAAGTTATTATTTTTGTACCGTTACTGTTATCGTATATGTCTTTCTCACCTTACGGTCTCCTGAGACGAGTGTGTATTGCTTCGGCTCTGTAAAATCAATCCACTGTCCCATAGCCGGCGCTACCGTAATATCGTCCGTTATACCGCAATACGGTTTTACTTTTTTAAGATTCGTACCGTATTTCGCAACTGCAGTCACCGTACATTGGAGCGTATCAATAAGGCCATTTGCCACTGTTGGCTGTTCGAGCAAAACTGTTTGATTGTCAGTACCAACAAGACTGAAGGAACTCATATAGCATGCATGCTTGTCTGTTATCAGTAAACCATTATCATCAATAGGGTAATCACCACATGCATTCAAAGAGAGTGCCGCTATTATGCTAATAAAGATTATTCTAAATTTCATGATTTTGTGTATTAAGTTCATTATTCAAATTATAACCAGCAATCGTTTTGAATGAGATTAGGATTCTGATTGATTTCACTTTGAGGAATTTTGAAAATATAGAAACGTTGGTAGTCTCTATCTTCTGCATTCTTGAACTCATCCCGGTACCAATCATATTCTCCCCATGTGCTTGTCAAGCGAAAACCATCCGGTGCAGGCCAGAGTTTTTCGACCATTTTCCAACGGCGAATATCGAAGAAACGGTGTCCTTCGGCAATCAGCTCAACTATGCGTTCTTGTTCTATCGCTTTAAAGAATGTTTCTTTTGTAGCAAACTTGTTACGATCCAATGAAGGTAAAGCCCCTCTGTAGCGTATTTTGTCAATCAAGGAGAAGAGTTCGCTAGTAGGGCCATTATTTACTTCATTTACTGCTTCACAATACATCAGCCAAAGATCCGGTAAACGCATCAGATACGTATCCTGCTGTCCCGATTCACGGCCTCCAAATGCATACGTACGCACATATTTGCGGAAAATAAATCCGGTACGCGGACCTTGTGCATTGATATAAGTCACATTATCATTGGAGTTATATTTGAATATCAAGATATCGGGGCCGACAGTCAGGCCGTCTACAGACATGCGGGGCATTGTTTGTCCATCCCACATACAAGAACGTATTCTATAATCGCGTCCTACATACGAAGCCGGATTACAAGCTCCATTAGGCAGTGCCGCCCTTACTACAGGATCTTTTACGTCATTGTCTACCACCAACGGGTCTGCATAATCACCTGTTGACAACAACTGGTACCTGTCCATTAAACGTAAGTTAGGAACAGCATTGGCTCCACCATTGCCGGTGCTACGTGTTCCAAAGTCGTACACATAAGGATCGCCTACACCTGAGAGGTTTGGCCCCGCATTACTGGTTGCGAAAATCACCTCTTCATTGTATTCATTTCTGCCATCAAACAAATCCAAATAATTAGGGTTTTCCGCTGTTCCTGGTTCGCCGTTTCTAAACAACTTAAGACCATATTCCGGTTTCATTACTTCCGCGAAGTCTGTAGCAGCTGCTCTATAATACTCTGTAGCTTCACTCTGCTTGTTATCATTCTTCATCCAACAAGCCCAATAAAGTTTTATTTTGCCACTAAACCCATAAACAGAAGCCCGTGTAGCACGTCCTCTTTCAGAGGCAGCTACTGTAATGGGGACATTTTCTTTGGCAAAATCCAGATCTGCAAGGATTTGATCTTTAATGTCTTTTCTCGGTGTTCTGACCAGAGAATATGCTTCGGTATTTCCATTCAATACATGCGTATAAAAAGGTATATCTCCCCACAAATCCATTAAACGAAAATAAACAATAGCCCGCAGGAAATACAATTCGCCCTTAACGCGCTTTAATTCTTTCTGCGTATTTGCCTCCGGGTATTTGTTCAACATCTCTTCGACATGCTCCAGGGTAGAGTTTGCACGATTAATGACTTGATATCCATTTCTCCAATGCGCATCAACAGTTGAACCGATGCCTGAGTTTGGCTTTAAGTTGTGGTTAGGGATATTATCTCCCCACATGACATCACTTCCGCCATCCCATCCATACGTTCTGTGAAAGAAAGTGCGTGTTGCGTTATAGACTCCGTTTAAGGCGGAAGTCGCATCAGCGGTTGTCGTCCAAAATAAGTCGGAAGACAAATCTACTGTCGGACTAAAATCTAAATCTACACATGATGAAGTTGAAAAAGACATTAAAATGCTGCCTATTATGCCATATATATACTTTTTCATAATTCTATACTTTTTCATAATTCAAACCTTTTTTAAATTCCAATATTAACACCTATAGAAAATGTCTTCATAATTGGGTACGGATCTTCCCCGATTCCACTTACCGTAGCTTTTTCAGGATCCACACCATCCCATCCGGTTACTGTGAAGAGATTCTCGGCAGAGAAATAAAGCCGGATCTTCTCAAGCCCCATACGATTTATAAATTTCTTGGGAAAAGTATAACCCACTTGAAGATTCTTCATACGCATGTAATCCATACTTTCCAACCAGAAAGAAGATTGCTCCATCGATCGGGGCGTATTCCCACTGACCATACGAGGCAACCAAGCATCCCGGTTTGTCAGATTCCAGGTGTCATTCCAATGCCACTCCTGGAAGGCATAGCGATTGGCTCCAACATAGACCGTATTCATCCTATTCATCCAATAGCTTTTTCTCCCGGTAGTACCCTGGAACAACATATTAATATCAAATCCCTTCCATGCTGCATACAGATTCAAGCCGTAATTAGCTGTCGGGCGGTTCATATTCAGGGCAGGATATGCTTTTTTATCTGCAGCTGTTATCTGGCCGTCACCATTCAAATCGGCATAGAGTAAATCGCCGGGTGACATGTTGTTGTTGCCGTGATAAGGAGCATTGTATATATCTTCCCATGACTGTGCTATACCGGTAGAAAGCATCGTATAAACAAATTCGTACGGCATATCAATATATACGTTGCCTGCATTCAGAGGCTCATTCCACTTTTCCAGACGATCTCTGTTATAAGAAAAATTGAAAGAGGCTCCATAATTAAACTTGTTAATGGAAGACATCCATCTCGTGTTTACTTCAATACCTCTATTTCTAAGATTACCCATATTTACACGCGGTGCAGAATATCCGGTAAGTATAGTAGACAAATTGGAGGGACGGATCATGCCTGTAGTCAACCGGTCATATAAATCGATCTCCATTGCCAATTTGTTATTAAAGAAGCCCAAATCGATTCCCAGATTGGAAACACGCGTCTTTTCCCAGGTGAAATCTTTGTTAATCATTTTATTGACGGAAAAACCTGTCACCAGATTATTCCCATTCAACGGATAATTGGTTGTTGCCAACGTCTCTTTTTGTTCATACTTGCCTACACCGGAATTATTACCTAATGTACCTAAAGAGAATCTGAGTTTACCGGAAGATATATATTTCTTCAGTGGTTCAAGAAACTCTTCTTCAGTAAAGCGCCATCCCAATGAACCGGAAGGGAAGAAACCATATTGATGTCCCGGCAAGAACTTGGAAGAACCATCCACACGGAAGTTTACCTCTGCCAGATAACGATCACGGAAAGAATAATTGGCGCGACCAACGTAGGAACGGAGTGCTTCTTCATCGGAAGTACCTCTGGTAAGCTGCGTTCTATCCAACGCTCCATTCACTTCTACAATACTTGGGTGTATACGGTCGTTACGCCCGGCTCCCATGGTACGGTTGAACCAATATTCTTCATTGTAGCTGAACAATGCCGCCACTTTATGGCGCTCGCCAAAAGTTTTGTCATATCTTAAAGAAGCCTGGGTCAGTTTTTTATAACCTTGGTTAAGGGCATCTGTAACCCCTGCACTTTGCTCTATGAACACATTGGTAGGATTCCCTGTCTGGAAATTGTACAAACTCATTCCCGGATAACCGGAATAGCTTTTAATAAACTGGTTATAATACCTCAGACCAAAATCCAACCGGGCTGTCAGTCCTTTGATGATGTCCCATTCGCCAAAAACGTTTCCATTGAATTCCTGTCTTTCTTTCAGGTTGTGATAAACAGTATAATTGGCATACAGGTTATAAATATTAGTCGGCTCTCCTTCGGCCATATACCCACCATATTGCCCTGTCTCATAATTATAAGGCAATAATCCCGGAATAGCCATCGACAAAATCATGTCTGCACCGTTGTAACTAAGCAGCCCCTGATCGTGAGGATAGGTCTGGTTGTTCCACTGCCCATCCATTCTTGCGCCTACTCTAACATTCTTACGGATTTTATAATCAAAATTCATACGGAAATTATAACGCGTATTGTCATTATTGATCATATATCCGGCTTCATCCAGATAACCTACTGAAAGGTAGAAATTAGTCTTGTCAGTGGAGCCCGAAGCTGATATATTATGAGATTGCACCATGGCTTGTCTGGTTACCCAATCCATCTGATCGGTATTTGGAAAGCGGATAGGATCAATCATACTCATTGACAACCATTCGTCTATCGTTCCATCTCCAAAGCTGGAAGTGGTACGTCCCGCATACGCTGCCCATTGGTGCATCGTTAAGTTTTTTGGATAGTTAGTCATTGAATCATAGAACTTGATAGGATTGGCAAATGCCACAGAACCCGTATAGTCAATGCTAAGTTTACCGGACCCTTTACCCGTTTTAGTGGTAATCAAAATGACCCCATTGGCTGCACGAGAACCATAAACAGCCGCAGAAGAGGCATCTTTCAATACAGAAATGCTTTCGATGTCATGCATATCGATGCGGTTGATGTCTACATCGGGCATACCGTCAACCACAATCAACGGGTCGGCATTATTAACCGTACCCAAACCACGTATTAACAATTTTGAATTGTTACTACCGGCCATACCGGAAGTTTGTTGTGTGGATAATCCAGGAACCAATCCTGACAAGGCAGAAGAAACGTTGGTAATGGTTCTGCTATAGATTTCTTCGCCCATCTTCACAGAACTGACAGCGCCAGTAAGGTTCACCTTCTTCTGAGTTCCATAACCTACGACGACGACTTCGTCTAAATTCTGATTATCATCCTTAAGCTCAATGCGATAAGGCCCTGCATTTTCTACTTTCAAAATGTAAGGCTGATACCCGATAAAGCGAACTTCCAACGTGCTGTTTATATCCGCTTTCAATGTAAATCCTCCATCGATATCCGTCATAGTAGCACCTTTGGTTTCTTTGTGAGTAACAGAGGCTCCGACTATGGGTTCGCCCGTAGATTTTTCAACCACCACTCCAGTTACCTGAACACTTTGCCCCATTGTAGCAATAGTAAATACAAACGAGAAAAAGAATACAGAAATCAATCTCCGTCCAATCTTTAGTTTTCTTTTCCGACTCATAAGCAAATTAGATTTAATTATTTAACATGGTTTTTATGATTATATATAATAGAGTTATATACAATATCTAATTAAATAGTTCTTTTACAAACACTTAATGTTGCAAGAATGTATAAGATAGAACTTTATTCAATTAATATCCATTGTATATTTCTGAAGCATATTTTGATATGTAAATGTATTCTGTATAACAGCCTGTGCAAATAGACAAAAATAAAAGATAGACAATATTATTATTTTGAGGACTCATATATCCTGGATACCCAGCCGCCGCCAGACACCATATCAACTGTGATACGATCTCCTTTTTTCACCCGGCTAATCTTTCTTTTATAATCAATAGCTCTTTTATCAGCATTCATACCATCAGCAAAGATTTCCATTGTATAATTTTTCCCTTCCGGCAAAAAATCAAAATCAAGTTCTAATGTACGAGGTGTCCAATCGGTAATGGCAGCTACATACCAACTCTCGCCATTTCGACGACTCAGTGCGATATAATCTCCAATCTTTCCTTGTAAAGGAATGATCTCGTCCCATTCAACTGGAATATTCGTCAGAAAGCGGGCGCACTCTTCTTCGCGGTAATAATCTGATTGAGGATCGGGCAACATTTGCATCGGACTTTCTGTAATGACAGCCAAAGCCATGGAATGAGCTCGTGTTCCCTGCCCCATGGGGGTATCAGGATTGAATCTGAACAGTTTCTGGGTTGCATTATTCATCGTGCCAGGAATATAATCCATGGGGCCGGCCACATTCCTGATAAAAGGCATCGTACAATGGTGGTCCGGATTATCTTCGTATTTACCACCACTCTGTTCAAATTCGATAAGAGCTTCGCGTGTCAGGACATTAGGATAGGCGCGCCGCATACCGTCAGGCCGGTACGCTCCATGAAAATCCAGTACCATCTTATAACGCGCGGCCTGCTCCGCAGCTTTCCAATAGAAATTACATACTTTCTGGTCCGAACGATTTATAAAATCAATCTTCAAGCCTTTTATTCCCCACTCGGAGAATTTTTTCAAGGCTTTATCCATTTGGTTGTCAATAAGATCATAAGTAACCCATAGCATCACACCGACATTCTTGGATGTAGCATAATCTACCACTTCTTTCATATCCAATCCGTCGATGGGGCAGGTTAAGTCCTCCTGATGAGTCCATCCATCATCAAATAAGAAATAAGGAATACCAAAGTCGGAGGCAAAGTCAATCATGTATTTTGCGGTTGCCGTATTGATTCCAGCCTTAAAATCTACATTATACAAACCCCTGCGAGCCCACCAGTCGAATGTTACCCAACCGGGTTTTATCCAAGAAGTATCCTCTATCTTGCATTCGGGAGCCAAAATATACACCAGTTGGTTGGTTAGCAAATCCATATCATTTTTACCTATTGCAAATACACGCCAGGGGAATTCACGTGTCCCTTGTGTTTTGGCAATATAATCTTCTGTCGTCAGAATACGTCTTCTATTAAATGAACTACCGTTTTCATTATAGGTTTTAGGATATTCCCAAAAATGAGCCTCCAGGTTTTGTTCTCCTTTTCTCAACCATAAACAAGGATAATCTACCACATCCGACTCCATAAACAAGATGTTTGTTCCGGAAGGTGTTTTCACTAATGCCGGACAATTTCCTGTTGTTCCCGCTTTTACCTCTTTGATCTTTTTAGTGACGTATGGAGCTTCATAATCGCTATTCATCCTGGCATCTTCCTGCAATGTGAGTATAGATGTTTCATCAAACACAAACTCAGCAAACTCGTTACGTATAACTAATTCTCCTTTTTCTTCGGTGATAAGGCGATATGCTACTCCATCATTAAATATACGGAATTGCAATCTGGTTTTATCGCTTAAATTCAGTAGTAATTCATTGTATTTTTCAGGAATCTTCGCTTTCTTTTCTCTTATTTCAGGTATGATCATCCTGTTTACGCTTGAGCGCTTAACAGAAGTAATATCCGCCTTTTTAACAGGAATCATCCCTTTATCAGTAATCAAGCAAATACCTTTCACCTCAAACAAGAGTATTTTATCCTGAAAAACTTGCATAGTTATCTGCTCTTTAACCGTAATTCTCACTTTGAGGCTTCCATCCGGTGAAGCACTTTCCACTTCCTTACCTTGAATAGTCAAGGATATAATAGAAATCAATAAAATCAAAAATATTCTTACGTTTTTCATAGAACTTCATTTTTATATTTAGAAAGAATTCGGTGTATCTGTACTCCCTGATGATTATTATCCAGATCAGCAGCTATTGAAAAATATTTTTCTGCTTTATCCAAATATCCCAATCCCAGATGTCCCAGTGCCATTAAATAATTGCAATGGACATGATTCTTCGTATTCATATCCCTTTCCCATATTTGCAGATCGGGTAAAGAAACGGCAAAATAATCTATTTTGAATTCGTCGAATACATGTTTTTCACCATACGCTATCAAACTATTAAATCTCTCACGAGCTTCCTCCTCGCGCCCTAATTTGCGTAACGCTAAACCCTGATAGAATATCATATCCGGTTTCTGATCATTATAATACATAGCCGGAACCAGTTGACTACTACCCTGACTGGCAAGAATAAAAAATTCTTTAGCCTCTTCTGTACGCCCCATAGCCTCCATGATACAACCTTTATAGTAGTTTATATCATTTTCTTGTGCTCCATACAGCTTTCCTTCTCCCAGATGGGATGGATAGAGATAACATTCCTCTACTAACTTCAAAGCATATGTATAATCTCCTTGCTGTATCTTCTGTTTGGCTAATTCCAAACGTACGATCCGGTACTGCGCCGACACCTTGCCTTCACCACCTTCCCAAGGATGAAACTTATGAGCATCAAGTAAAGACATTCCCTCTTTATAACGTCCCAACTGATTCAATAAAGTTACATAATCAAGATACAAATCATCCCGAGAGAAAGTTAACTCCTTGTACTTTTCCAAAAAAGCGAGACATTCTGCATGCGGACGGTTCAGGCACTTATATAGCTGATCTAATTCCATCAATATACGTCCATCTGTTGTGTCCAGGTCGAAAGCACTTTCTAACAGTTTAACGGCTTCTTCCGAACGATGGAGTTTGTTGAAATAAGCCAAGGCTAAATTACGTCTTACGGTAGGAAACGTTCTGTCCAATGCCAATGAAGTTTCCCAAGCCTCAATTGCATCAGCATATTGACGTTTGTCGTACCATAAGTTTCCCCAATAATACCAAGCTTTCGGGGCCTTACCCAAGCCTATTACTACGTTGAACGCCAAAATAGCTTCCAAAGCATTCGGGAAACAACCATCCGCTGGTTGGCTTTCTGCCAGTTCCAAAGCCTTCCGGGCATCTTCATAACGACCTAATTCATATAAGAACCAGCACTTATAATAATGAAGTAACGTCTGCCCTGATACAGGTAATGCAATCGCTTTATCAGCCACCAGTAAAGCCTCATTCCAACATCCGGCAGATGCATAGTCTAAAGCAAGTTCCTCGTAATTATGAGCGTCGTTACGCATCAGTGCAGATAAAGTCAGCCATACCTCTTCTTCTCCTTTCAAAAGATATTCTTCAAACTTACAACCAAAATTAAAAGGATCGATAAGTAGTGATTCGCGTATTAGTAACAGTGCTTCCTCCTTATGTTGCAAACGTCGTGATATAAGCGTTTTAAGGTGCAATGCCTGTGCATTATGACTGTTACGAATTAAAGACTTGTTCACCTCATTCAACGCATTGGACCAATCACCACGGGCTACTGAGATTTGTGCTAAAGAAAAATATCCGGCATCTTGCCAGGCTGCATTCCAACATGCTTTATAAAATACATCATAGGCCTCATCCGACTTACCCTGATATTTCAAAGAAAGTCCCAGATTATATAAGGGTTCTCCATCATACGGATTAGGATTACGTTCGGTTAAAGTGCTGACAGCTCGTCTCAAATATTTTTCTGCTTTAGCAAACTGGCCTTTACGAATGAGCCATAATCCCATCGCATTATTATTACGTATATCGTTTGGTTCCCGGCGAAGCGCTTCCTGATAGTAACCTATAGGCGAATAAGTGGCATGACGGTATTGTTCCAAATGCAAACCTGTCAAGTAAAGCTGTTCTATACTGGAAATATTTTCCGGATCGAGAGCAGCTTTTGCCGGTTCTGGAATTTCTTTCAATGTATCCGGGCCTGATTTCCATGACAACAACTTATTTTTTTGTTTATTAAGAATAGTTACTTCCATATCCTTAAAATCAGATATGGGTACTTTTTTTTCTAAAATCTTTTCCGGAGTGATATCACACACCATGTCCCATATCACTTTACTGGCTTTTGACACTACAACATGTACATCATGCTGCTCAGACGTAGCAAAGACTTTCAGGCAGGCGCTATCTCCCTCGAATTCCATGTTCATCAGAAAATCGGCCGAAGCATTCTTTACCATCCCCAATTCACGATAAGGCATAAAATATTGAGTAAAGGTCTTCTCTTCATAAGGCTGTAACCAAGAGAAATCGGGTTGATTATCCGTATATATTCCTGTCATTAGTTCGATATACGGCCCATCCTGATCCGTTAAATTATGATCCCATGCTTTCCCGAAATCCCCATTTCCCCATGTCCATTGTTTCTTGCCCGGTGACACGTGATGATCTGCCACATGTAACAAGCCCGCACAGGTATCATTTTCATATCCACCTATAAAATCATAGTCGGAATGAATAGCCATATAGGAGGTAGGAACAGGGATGTTTTTATAACGTGAAATATCCACTCCTGCCGAATAATCCATTTTGTAATAGATTCCTGTGGCAATGGGATAACGGGAAACATCACGTTTTCCATGATCGAACACAGCATTTACATCGGCAGGGAATACGGATTGATAGAAATCATTCACAGCAACCGCAGGATTTGCCCACCATAAAAATGTTTGAGGCACAGGAGTAGGATTGTATAGTTTTCCCTGAATTTCGAGAACAGCTCGTCCGGGACGCAAAGTAAACCCTGCCATTCCTTTTTGATGAAACATGCGCTCCCGTTCACTTACCCATACAATCGCCGTACCGTCGCCACATCTCTCGATAGAAAAATCGATAGGCATAAATGTACTGGGACGGTGATGTTGAGGCCAGTTAAACTCTATTCCTCCCGAAATCCACGGTCCAGTCAGTCCAACCAATGCAGGCTTAATGACATGGTTATAATAAACAAAATGCCGTTGCTTTATCTTGTCATAAGCCATTTGTACACGGCCACCCAATTCGGGCAATATCATAATTTTCAGGTATTCATTTTCCAGAAAAACAGCATGATATGTTCTTTCCTCACACTTATCTTCAATTTTCTCAATAACAGGATAAGGATAAACGGCGCCACTGCTTCCCTGATAAACACGTTTCTCCAGAAATATTGGATTCTTTTCCGGTTGACCGACAGCATAGGTAGGAATCAGTATATCTTCTTCCCAAACTTTCACTTTTTCAATCATATATAATACTTATTTTGTAAGTTCTTTTTCTAATTCCTCCAATGTTTTCCCTTTGGTCTCAGGAAGTTTTTTGCGGATAAACAGGAAGCCTAAAAAGCATATCGCTCCGTACAACCCAAAAGTGCCCGACACACCAATTGTTTCATTCAGAAGAGGAAAAGTATATGTTAGCAGAAAACAGGCGACCCATAAAAAGAAAGTAGAGAGAGCCATGGCCATACCTCTGATGCGAACAGGGAAAATTTCGGAAAGTACGACCCATATTACCGGCGCTAATGACATTGAATAACAAGCAATGGCCAATAATACCAGCAATAACATGGGCCAACCGCTCAAGCCCAGCCAATAACAACCGCCAAGCGCCAGATAAATAAGGGCTAAACCTATTGATCCAATAAACATTAATGCACGGCGTCCCAAACGATCGACAGTATAAATAGCCACAAATGTAAAGATCACATTCGTAACGCCCGTTATCACAATATTCATCAATACATCGGACACTGCATACCCCGCTGCAGAAAAAATTTCATGCGCATAATTAAAAATGACGTTTATACCGCACCACTGCTGAAAAACAGCTAAAACAATACCAATAATCAATACATTACGCACATTTGGGTGTAACAACTCACTCCATTTAACCTTTTCCTGTTTTTCTTTAGCTACTTGTTTCAATTCACTTAGTGTCTGTTGTGTATAGGCTCTCCCACCTATTTTATCCAAAATTTTTTCTGCTTCGGCCAAACGTCCATTGGCCGCTAACCAACGAGGGCTCTCAGGAATAATAGAGGAAAGAATAAAAAAGATACATGCAGGAACCAATCCCGCCCAAAACATCCAACGCCATGCCCATTCTACACTCTCAGTATTTAATTCATTGGCGCCTTTTGTGTAATATTCTCCCAAGGCCCAATTAACAAGCTGCGCCATCAGGATTCCAATCACAATGGTCAACTGATATAAAGAAACAAACTTTCCACGAACGGCTGCGGGAGAAACCTCAGCAATATAGATAGGAGATATAATAGAAGCAATACCTATTCCAAAACCGCCTACAATTCGCCAACATACAAACCATCCAAAACTATCCACTGCCCCAGTTCCTATAGCCGCGACTGTAAAAAGAAAGGAAGCAATAATCAGCATCTTCTTACGTCCGTAACGGTCGCTCCAAACTCCCGATAGCAAAGCTCCAACCAAGCAGCCGATCAAAGCGCTACTCATAGCCCATCCACGCATGACGACTGATTCTTCCAGAGAAAAGAAAGGTTCATAAAAGATTTTAGCTCCACCAATGACAACCCAGTCGTAGCCGAAAAGCAGTCCTCCCATAGCTGATACCAAGCATATCATAAGCAAATACGTAAATAATTTTTTTTTCATAGTATTCTGATGATTATTTTATACAAAAAAAACTCATTTTTTAAAGATAAAAAATAGATAAAAAAGAATAAAGATGGATTATTTTCCGAAACTAATTATATCTTTACCACTTGTTATTCTTAAGATCTAACATTATGCCGAAACTTAAAGACGGTTTTCGCGGGGAACGTGCCATTGTGCTCCCTCCTGCCATCATTCGAGAGATGGAAGATGATCCCATTTCAGCCATTTTACATATTACAGATATAGGCTATTATCCGAAAGCTAATCATCATTTCCGGGAAAGAAAAGATCCGATTTCACAATATATACTCATATATTGTACGGATGGAGAAGGGTGGTATAAAACACTAGGTAAAGAATATCAAGTATCTGCTAATCAATACTTTATATTGCCTGCCGGACATGCGCATTCGTACGGAGCCAATGAGAAAAATCCATGGACAATCTATTGGATACATTTTAAAGGTAAACTTGCGCCCCATTTTGCCAAGCAATGCATCCATCCTATCGAAATAAATCCCAATATTCATTCGCGAATTACTGATCGTACGAATATGTTTGAGGAAATTCTACAGACTTTAAATATGGGATATAGCCACGAAAGTTTGCTTTATGCCTGTTCTACTTTTTATCACTATTTAGGTTCAGTACGCTATTTGCAACAATATCGTAGCGCTATACCTAAAACATCCGACGATCAAAATATTGTAACTGCTGCTATTCATTTTATGAATGAAAGTATTGAAAAGAAATTAACCTTGCACGAAATCGCTGCACACACCGGATATTCTGTATCACATTTTTCAGCATTATTCAGCAAATACACCGGATATGCACCTTTAGCCTATTTCAATCAACTAAAGATCCAATATGCATGTCAATTACTGGATTTCTCCGACATAAAAATCAACCAGGTTTGTTACAAAATAGGAGTAGAAGATTGCTATTATTTTTCCCGGCTCTTTCATAAGATTATGGGAATGTCTCCGAGGCAATATAAACAAATGAAAAAAGGATAATACTAATTTCGACTTAGATGACGGACTTAGAAACTGTTTAAATTTTAGCGAAAAAAGTTATTGGGTACCCTGACAAATAATTCTCAGCAACTTTTTTATGCTCTTTTTATTCATCGGATGGTATAATTGCCGATAGTCATAAATTTAAACAGTTTCTTAATGTTATTTATCGCTATATAAATTTTCTAATTGCAACTTCTTTCTTGAAGACACATATTCCTGTTTATCTTCAGCCCCATTCCATCTATATACATTGTTTCCTATAGATAAACCTGTGACAGCAAAACACTTGACAGCATACTCATTATTGTACTGGATCTTATTATTCTTTACGGAAAGATTTTTCGATCCGCTGTAAAAATAATCACCATAAAATCCACAACCGTCATTTCCTTCTATCAGGCAACCTTCGGTAACCCCATCCTGACACTCTGCCATCATAATACCATGCCAGCCGTTCCTGGCCACTTCACATGCTTCAATATAGATGTTTTGACAATGTTCCGCCAAAATACCGCACCCGCGCAAAGAGGTATCAAATCTTGAGTTCCTGATCCGGATACCTTGGGAATGATGAATCAACAAGTTGTGTTGCAATCTTGGACCTGGTACCACATGCGAACCATTATCCGAAAAGTTACACCTGTCTATTTCTACTCCTTGTACATCCGAAAGATAAACTCCGGAGCGAGAAAAATTAATGACTGTCAAATCTTTGAATATCACATTCCGCAAATCGTGCCCCGCCTCTCCCCTAAACGAAATTCCGGTTAGGGTATTGCTGAGGCGCCCTGTACGCTGAAATCTTCCTGTATTGGGGTCGGAACCGGCATCATGTTCCCAAGCTCCATCCAATACCAGATTCTCGATGGTAATGTCATGGGCATCCAAATCTTTTAACATAATGGCAGCTGTACGAACAGCGGATTCACAAATCAGTACTGTGTTCAGGCCTTCTCCACGCAAATGGATACCTGATGGAATCATCAAAGATTCTTTCAACCGATATTCTCCTTTACGCAATAATAATGTTTTTCCCGAACCGGCATGCGAGTTCAGTACCGATTGTAAATCCTGATTAGTCTGTATGATTACCACATCTTTCATGGTATTTGGTTCACTTTGACCTTTAGCACCGGCCATATAAGCTATCCGGCTGGGCTTCAGTTCTTGCAGGGCCGGAGTAGTTTTATACAACTTCACACAATAAGAAGTCAGCTTCCAGAGTGCGTTGTCCAGCCTGTTTACGGTAGTACGGCTGATAAGTTCGCGCAAATTGGGCATATCTATTCCTTTGGAAGTATAATAATCCAGACAGAATTCGAACCCGCCACGATATCTATATCTTTCCCTTTCGGCAGGAACACCATAGGCAAATACATCTCCCCCAATCACCCATTTGGCTGTATATTCCAATCCCAAGGCTAAACGGTTGTCGGCCGCACTTAATAAGTCGACTCCTTGAGTATGAGCAATACGGGCTGTACCGAAAAACTCATACAATCCCATTTGTACATGTCCCTGATCTCTGCATGTTTCCTGACATTGGCCGCTAGGATAAATATACTTCACAAGGCTACCATTGGCCGGTGCATGAAGATAATGGTAAACCACATTATCAAACAACTCTTTATTATCTGTAAAGACAGCTATAGATATCAACGTATGCATAATAGCGCCATCCCAATTACCATTGGCATCTGCAAAATAATAGCGGATAACAGGAAAATAAACAGACATCATAAGATGTGTCATGCTCTCTGTATTTTTTTCTGTCCAACCTGGATAACTATAACGGAGAATTTCTGCCGCATTACAAAACTCATAGCCAGTAAGCGCCACCAACAATTTAGCGTTGTTTTCGTCAAAACTACGCAGTTTGGAAGACCAACCATCGATAATCTCTATGGCTTTCCGTGCATAACTTTCATCTTTCGTAATGTACCATAATACAGCATAGCTATAAGCCATTCTGGAACATCTTGAAAGTTCATTTCCTCCTACATCCGGTTTTGCAAACGGGCCGCTAATGACATGGGCATAAGATGTAAACTGAAAATCAGAAGGTACATTTTCTTTCAAAAAATCAAAAGATTTTTTCCATGGTTCTTTTTCCTCCAGAACCTGCCCCCTCATATATTCCAGGTCTTGTTTATTCATATCTATCCCCGGATGAATGAAAGATTGTGCAAAACCTGACATTTCCCCAAAGAGAAAGCAAGTAACAAAAAAAAGATACTTTATATATAGTTTCATTTTCTAAAGATTATTGGTTAGTGTCTTTGTTATCAGGTTGATCTGTCATTGTAAATACCAACGTACCGCCGTCCATAATGTCTTTGTGATGTATAGACAAACCTTCTACAGTCTTTCCATTCAACGCAACAGACTTCACATACTTGTTTTCTTTAGAAAGCCCTTTGGCTTCCATCGTGAAAGTTTTGTTACCAGGGAGTGTCAAAACGACCTTGCTCACCTGTGGCGCACCCAATGCATATTCTCCTCCGGCCGGATTTACCGGATAAAAGCCCATAGCCGAGAATAAATACCAGGCAGACATTTGTCCACAGTCATCATTTCCACACAGGCCATCCGGTTTCGGCAAATAAAAACGATCAAAGATTTCTCTGATAAGCGCTTGTGTTTTGTCCTTTCTGCCAGCGTAGTTATAAAGATAGGCCACATGATGGCTGGGTTCGTTTCCATGTGCATACTGACCTATCAATCCGGTAACATCCGATACAAATCCGCCTCCCTCAATTCGTTCATCCAGATAGAACAACGAATCGAGTTTAGTAACAAAATTGCCGTTACCTCCCATCAGATCGATTAAGCCTTGTACGTCGTGTTGTACGTGCCAAGTATATTGCCATGCATTCCCTTCTGTATAATCGCCTCCGGAAGTAGAAGCATGGGATAACAAGAACGGATTAAAGGGAGTACGCCAATTGCCTTTAGAATCCTTACCTCTCATTAAATTGGTCTGCGAATTAAACAAGTTTTTATAAAACTCAGATCGTTTTTTAAAGTATTCATAATCTCCAGTTTTACCCAAAACTTTTGCCATTTGTGCCACACAGTAGTCATCAAAACCGGATTCAAGTGTCCTGGATATGGATTCTGTTTCAATAATATCAAATGGATAATAGCCATATTTATTATAAACCTCCCAATCTGAATTCAGATGACTGGCCATGGAAGAACCTTTAATCGCTTCATAAGCATCTTCTGCATTAAATCCTTTAAAGCCTTTCAGATAAGCATCTACAATAACCGGAATAGAATGATTGCCAATCATACAATAATTTTCTTTTCCCCACAAGGCCCAAATAGGAAGAGCTCCCTTGACTTTATAATGATCGATCATCGTTTGTATCATACCATCCACTCTTTCGGGAGCCAGAATAGTATATAAAGGATGTGCAGCACGATAAGTATCCCACAAAGAGAGAGTTGAATAATAAACACCGGTAGGTGAAATATAAACATTGTCATCCGCTCCTCTGTACTTACCATCCAAATCGGCTATATTATTAGGCTGAATGAATAAATGATACATGGAGGTATAAAAGTTCACCTTTTCTTCGTCTGTACCATCAACCCGGGCACGGGACAATAATTCATTCCACTGGTCAACAGCTTTCTGTCTTACACCTTCAAAACTCCAGTTCGGATTTTCTTTTTCCAATGATGTAAGAGCCCCGTCCATACTAACCGAAGACAGGGCGATTTTTACTTGTACGACCTCTTCTTTGCCACCATCAAATGAGAGAATAAGGCGCTTGCCCTTTTCACCTTCCTGTATTGGGAATTCTTCCTTTACGGTATAAGGTTTATCAAACTTGATTACATAAAAATACTGTCTTTGCACCCATTCCGTTACCTCATTATGCCCCATAATGGTATAAGCATCCGGCATTGAAATATTGGCATTCAGAACATGCGTTTTCAATCGTTCCGAACTATTGACCAGCCCTCTTTGCAGATCGAGCAAGATACGAGGATTACCGTCTTTAAACACATACTTATGGAAAGATGTATGAGCAGTTGCGGTAAGCTCCACATCCACATTGGCATCCGTTAAGTTTACAGCATAATAACCGGCAGACGCTTTTTGAGTATCTTTATCATAGCTGCTTTTATAAGCATTATCCGGTAATTCGTTACAGAAAGGCAACAGGAGAACATCACCCAAGTCGGGCAATCCCGTACCATTCAGATGGGTTTGCGCAAAACCATCGATATAATCATCATCATAATTAAATCCAGAACAGTATCTCCAAGAGCCAGTACCTGACTCAGGACTCACTTGCACCAGACCAAAAGGTACACAGGCACCCGGAAATGTATGGCCATTATCAGCATTACCTATTAACGGATTGACATACTGAGTATAATCCGGACGTTGCTCCACGGAACACGAAATCAAGATTATTGACAGAAGGAAACTACACAATTGCTTATTCATACGTATTTTAGTTTATATGATCTTTAAATTACTATTTCTATTCAAACCTGTCATTAATTGAAATTTGTCAATGACGGATTACTTACATAACGACTATTGGTTCTTGGGCTTTTACTGAACAGTTTCCTCTATAACTTTCAGTATGGCAGGTTCAACATGTACCCCTACTCGCATCGTATCACGGTTTTGAGGTAAAGTTTCCCATTCCAGATGGAATTTTTTTCCTTTACAACCTTTACCACAATCATTAGATATCTTTTTGACCATAGATGATGCAGGTTTGTCTTCAGCCTTTTTCTTTTCTAGCGGAGACTTAACAACCACATCCTTAACTGCTTTTAATGTATTTTCATCAACCAGCCAATACCCTTCTCCGTATTTAATATGATCATAATTTATCTTCACCAGATTATTCCCATACTTCTGAGCTCCCTTTATGACAATTTCAAAAGGAATACCACCTCCACCCGAAAAGTACCATCTGTAATTCCAATTACTGATTTGTTTTATTTCCCATTTACCTTGATTGACACGGGCGATATAAGCTTGATTATTTCCGTTTTTATCAAATTTAGAATAAGTGATAAGCAAATGGTTTTTATTATCAAATCCGGCGAGTGGCCCTCCGTTGATAAGGCCGCCTTCTACCGGGACTGGATCCACCCACAGCTCTTTCTGTTCAATCGTTATCGGAAGCTTTACTCGTTTACCATCCACACTCTCCCAATCTTTCAGATTACGGCTACGGGCATAAGAAAGATGATTATTTGTCTCGCAACGGTATGAATCCCGCCAAACCCAAACCAAGTGATAATAGCCATCAGGCCCCAAACCCGGGCCAGTCATATAAGCATTTCGAAGGTTCTTTCCATCCGTCAAAGGTTTATCAAGAAGTTGACTCCATGTCTGCGTCTTCACATCATACACATTGAATATTTCATTTCCATTACCACTGCCCCCGTCTCTGTAATGATAGATAAAAGCGTTTTCCGGGCCTGTCATAAAAGCCGGATAAGTCACTTTCGTTTCATTCTTACCCGTCATATAATGAATTTCTTTAAAAGAAGTAATATCCAATGGTGTGGTAGTTCTAAGATACATCAGAGTATCTACATGCATATTCCCACTCAAATGAATCTGATTGTCGCTATCCACCTTCATTGCAATGGAATTATGACCATCCCACCCTATTTTTGAAGGTAAAGTTTGATAAATCCATGTATCTTCGCTAATATTACGGGATGCCACTATCATCTGATGATCAGGAGCATAATAAGCTACAAACTGTTTATCACCATGGGTCAACAGACAATAGGCAACAGGAAAATCCGAAAGAACCGGCGCTACAATAATTTCTTTTTTCGCCGTTTGAGCAAATAATGAGAAAGTTGAAAATAGCAGTAAGTAAAGAATCAGTGTACTCTTTTTCATATTAATTTAATGTATTTAAGTTATATACCTAAGAAAATCTTCATTCACATCACATATATATTCCTATCACATTCTTTTATCCGATGCAAATTTACTCCTGCCCGAACAATCTATAAATAGATAAAAAAAATAATAGATAGACAATATTATTATTTAAGGCTTAAGTATTCGGCACTTCAAAACATACATTTTTAATGGAGTAATTTGTTATCAATTGGTAGAACAATAAAGACATGAGTTGTTATCAACCGACACTTGCAGCTATATCTGTCTCGCTACTATACTTGAAGTACTATACTCTGGTGTTTTAGTGAAAATAGAAAGAGGAGGAAACTGGAAAAGAAAGAAAAAAGAGAAAAATAGCTGCAATGGGAACAAGCGACATTGTAAACTATAACTCCAGCCTGTATAAGAAAGGGATATATATCTGGATGGGGATTACACTTGGATGAGAAGTTTTAGCCCTGAAAGGAGCGGTGTATTTCGGGGTGCTGGATACCGAGCTATGCTGTTTTCCGTTAGATGTAAAAAAGACACTAGCCCATAATGCTTAGCAATAGATAAAGCCATGCTAGGCTGTAGGTTCTGCCTTATAGGGTGGTCCCTGCAAGCAGAGCATACCGACTATTATTGTAAATATTTCGAGGATCTGTGATTAAAAGACAGCCCTTACTTATCGCAAGTAAGGGCTGTTAAGCTATATTATTTACAGGTTATTCATCAGCTATTATTTTTTTTCTTCTACATCTAATCCTTTCTTAATACGGCTTACGATGTCCTGTAAATGATATTTTGTCAATTCATCGTCCGTTCGTATAATTTCTTTATTTATATCGTCGCAAAGAGAAAGCAGGTGAGCACGGATAATACTGGAAACGTCCGAACGGGTAGGGTCGGGATTTATGTATAGTATCAACCCATTTCCGTTATTTGCCCCGACAATTTCATTCACAGACTTAAAAGATTTGAATGTATTGTCGATGTATAGCTTTTGTAGGTCGCGCCGGTAAATATCGATAGGTTTATGTGTATAGATTTCTGTCCATATCGCTTGTTTAAGGTCATTCAGAAATTCAGAGATTCCATACCCTTTATCTCCTTTGGCCTGGTTTTTTGTGAACCCTAACAGAATATCCGATCCCTGTAAACGCACTAATGCGGCATATTGGGCAGAGCCGATATATATTGCCGGATTTAAAGCCATGTACGAACCAATCGTATCGCTAAGCAACCATCGGGGCGTTTCGAAAAGATTTTCAGCGAGGAACTTCATTGCGGCTTTTTGTTTCTCATATTCTACCGGTTCATAGATTGCTCCATCCTGTTCTATACTTTTGTATGTGGCATATTTGCCACCGATCAATTTAAGCACATGCGCCATGTAAAGCCTGTATTGCTTAAGCAATTCGATGTACATTGCCTGCCAGTTTTCATAACCTTCGTTTTCCATGCGCGTCCAATCTTTCAACCGGGGCAATATACGTTGCAGGTTTTTCAATCCATAAGAACTTGCAAGGATAGGGTCGTCTCCCAAGTCTTCGCTTTGCGAACGCGGATCGGTACTTTCGTATTCACCGCCGAAGAAATATCGCTTGTCACTCTTCAACTGCTTAATAATCCACCGGTTTAGGTAGGGTTCTTCATCTTCGGGTGTTTTAAATTGGGGAAACCACCTGTATCCCCATTCTATCGCCCATTTATCATAGTCGCCAATACGGGGGAATATTCCTTTTTCACCTATCTTGTCTTCAGGTTGCGCTACGTAGTTGAAGCGTGCATAGTCCATAATAGAAGGTGTATGCCCGTGTTTTTCCACCCAGTTTTTATCACGTAGCTTTTCAACAGGTACAGTTGAACTTGAACCGTAATTATGCCTCAAGCCCAATGTGTGCCCCACTTCGTGTGAGGATACGAAACGAATCAGCTGGCCCATCAATTCGTCGTCGAACTGCATGGTATTAGCCCGTGAATCGATAGCCCCGGCTTGTATCATATACCAGTTACGTAATAATTGCATGATATTATGGTACCAGTTGATATGAGTCTCCATAATTTCTCCGCTGCGGGGATCATGCACATGCGGCCCGCTTGCGTTAGCTATAGCCGAAGGTTTATAAACAATCATGCTGTGACGGGCGTCGGCAATACTCCATGTCGAGTCATTTTCAGGTGCAGGCAATGCTTTTATGGCATTCTTGAATCCGGCTTGTTCAAATGCTTCCTGCCAGTCGTTCACTCCGGCGATCAAATAAGGCGCCCATTTTTTTGGTGTGGCGGGATCGATGTAATAGACGATTGGATTTTTCGGCTCCACCAGTTCGCCACGCAAATATTTGGCACGATCTTCGGCCTTAGGTTCCAGACGCCAGCGGGTAATGAATGCTTTCTCTTTTACCCCCTGGGGATTGCTGTCAAAATCATAAAAACCTCTGGAAAAGAATCCTACACGGGCATCGGCATACCGCGGCCTCATGGGGGTCTCGGGCAGCAATAACAGCGAACTGTTCAACTCGTAGGTAATAGGCAGTGTTGATACGCCGGCGTTAGGGTCGGTCGATACTTTCGAGTACGACCGTACCGTACGTATTTCCACATTAGCCGGGTAGGGACAAATATCGTTGATATATGACATATCGTTTTGGACAGCTCCGATCGAAAGGCTTTTTTTTACTGTCGAATTAAAATAAAAAATTTCATTTTCAGTTTGCAGGAAGTCGGTAACGTCGATAACAGACGTTTTGATTTTCAGGCTGTCACCGCCGAAAGCCTTAATGGCAAAGGATGCCGATATCGGTTGTATATTCGATCTGACCACCGAACGGTACATTCCGTTTGCTGTACTGTCTGCCGAGTTCTCGGTAAAAATCATTCTACGGATAAATACCTTGTTGGATGGTCCGCGTTCAAAGCGAATGACGTTTTCTCCTATCTGGTCGCCTGCATAAACATGTATTTGTGGACGAATCCCTGCTGCCGCTTTCGCTATACGATTCACGACCAATATGTCGCGGCCTAACAATGTGTCCGGTATTTCCATGAAGAACCTGTCATCTATCCGGTGTACATCCAGTAGGCCATGCTTCGTTATCGCTTTGTCCGTAATGACCTCTTTATAGGGTTTCGGCTGGTTGTTAGGCTTTGTTTCTACCGGTTTTACGGTTTCTTTTTTTGCCGTATCTGCCGGTAATACAGTTTGCTGTTGTGCAGAAAGGGATAGTCCGTTTATGAATAAAAGTATAAACAGAATTTTCAATTTTATCATTGTTTAATGTATATGATTATAATTATCAATAAAATAGTTAATCTAAAATTATAAATTCGGGATTAATAACCGCTCATTTCAGTAATTCTTCCAGTTTTTTAATTAACGCCGTTCCACGCATGTTAATAGCGATGATTTTACCTTGCGGGTCTAACAGGAAGTTTTGCGGAATAGAGCGAATGCTGTACGTCTGGGCTACTTTGCTATCCCAATATTTCAAATCCGAAACGTGTGTCCATACCAACCCATCGTCGTGAATAGCTTTCAACCACGCGTCGTATTTGCCGGATTGATCGAGCGACACGGAAAGAATCTCGAAATTTTTGTCTTTGAACAGGTGATATGCTTTTACTATAACAGGATTTTCCTCCCGGCAGGGGACACACCAGCTTGCCCAAAAATCGAGCAGTAGATATTTTCCTCTAAAATTATTGAGACTGACAGGTTTACCAATGGTGTCATTCGCCGTGAATTCAGGAGCTAGCGCACCAACGGCAACCCGCAGGAAGCGATCTATCACTTCCCGGGTCTTAAGCCCCTCCGGACTCTCCCGCACGGATTTATCCAGTCCGTTGAATAATTGATCACAAACCCGTATGTCATCAGGTAAATGTCCGATGACATCATTAAGGGCTTTGATACTGACGTAGTAATCCGGATGCGATTTGATGAATGCGATCTCTTTCGTTTTCCGTTCATCCTTCAGTAGTTTCATTTCGTACCGCCATTGGGCCAGACCGATAGTATCATATTTTACCTTATTCTTTTGGGCATCGTAATAAGCCTGTTGGCAGTCCGACAACTTTTTGTCGCTTTCCCGCAAAGCAGCAGACAACTCGGACTGCTGTTTTGCCAAAACTGTCGAATCAGGTTCTGAAGCCGAAACGCATATTACCCAGAGGAACATTAACGCAAGAATCAGTATAAGTTTATTCATTTTACCTATTATTTTCATTATTAAATATATTAATGCCGGGAATATGAAGTATATCTCAACAACAAGAACATTTTTAACATGCACTTTGGGCGCTTGTTTTTAATATATCCTGGAACCGTTTCCTTGTTCTAGGTAATTGATACATGCGACACTTCCATCTCCATCGATATCAGACATAGATGATGACGGAGCCAGTTCGCCAATGGTGCTAATGTCATAAAATCTTACCTTGTATTTTCCATTGGCAGTAGTTGCTATAACAAAATAGTTAACTGTCGACGCGGCAGACGAATCAGGAAACCTTACATGCTGCATACAGGTAATAGTCTCCCCCGCAGGTAGTGTAAACAACAGTTTTTCAGGAGCTGAATTTATATCGGTCTGGTATATATTATTATTTTTAGCATAATAAATATAGTCATATTCACAGTTGCCTGCTATTTTATCGGCGTTCATAAGGCCATGTGATGGACTGAAATCTTTTGTACTTTCAATAATGGGCGTGCCACTACCATAAGCGTACAAGTATTGGAAAAGCACATTAAACTTGAATATAGTACCCGAACCATCGGCTTTCCTGACAAGCAGCAAGGCTATAGCCTGGCTTCGAACATTAATATACGAGGCTATCCAGACTATATCGGCATTCATATTAGTCAAATCGGATCCTAGAGAACGCATGACTTGGAAATTAACGCCGTCGACTAAAACTATCGACTTCGAATTTTCGTCAAACAGGAGGGGCATCGCACCCACAGCCGCAATCGGCGATAACTTATATGTAGAAACCGGAGGATGCGCGAAACGCCCCCCTTTATTTAAAACATACATCTTACCGTCATTAATAAGAATGGAATACATCGTAGAAGTCGGTTGCAATATGGTTTCCGGCTTTTTATTGTCAGGCGCCGTAAAAAACATATCATTATATCCCATTTCTTTTAATCCGTTGTCTATCCGGTAAATACCTGCATCTTTATCGGAAATGACAAAAAACGTATTATATGTATTGGAAGATGTAGGCGTGGGTTTCATCTGTGGCGAAAAAATCGCTTTTATGGCATTACCGTCGAGGCTTTCCCCGTTGTATGACTTTATCCACTTGTCAATCCGGCCCCCGCTGTATATAAAATCGAAATCTGTTTTATTATTCTCTGTAATAAGAAGATACCAGCCCTTCATATTCAGGGTGGAAACAAATAAATCGGATGTAATTTTAGTGGTTACCTTTGTTTCTTTATCCTGGACATTAAATATAAGAATGTATTGCCCCGGTTCAAGAAATACTTCATAATCCAAATTCTTTGTAAAAGACAGGGTATCTGCCTTCGGTAATGCCGGTTCGTTCGGGTTGTATTTGGTGGAATAAACGAGCCAGCAAAATTCGTAGCGATTCTCGTTTTGCACTGTCGGGTCGATCCTCAATATGTCCCGATAAGAGTATACTTCGTATTGATTATCCAGACCGGAAACTAAAACCGGTAAAAGATCGTCCGTTCCATCATCGCTCCTGTCTTCAAAGCACGAGTGTAACATGATAGGAAACAAGGCGATTATTAGTAATAAGTTATATGTTTTTTTCATACCTGTAATTAATCTAAATTTCATCTTTAAACTTCATTAAGGAAACGTAACCAAGGCGCTGCCGGGATTGTTTGTTTCACGCAATGGCGCTGTACCGTTTGCTATATTAACAGGGTCATTGTTATACTTATTCAGAGCTTCTTTGAGTAGATTCCTGTAATGAGCCTGAGCCTGGACAGCGCTGACCTCCTGCCACCAGGCTTCATCGATCACTTCGCCGATTACATTTATCATAAACTGGTGCTTGACGGTACTGTAATTACCCAATGTACCATAAGCCGCGGCTTGGTAATTGTCTACCCGCCACGAATAGAAACGTTCTAACCGGTCGGAGAATATGATAGTTTTGGCACGGGCTTTTAACTCGCCTAATCCGAATTCGGCCGATTCGTCCAATTGTACCCGCAGTCGGAAACTGGCATCCTTCAGGCTGGCGTCGCGAAGCAGGACGACCGGAATCAACGCTGTTACTTCATTCGCTTTTATCACGTACATTTTTTTTAGGGAAGCATCGGAAAAGTCCACATAGTGTTGACCCGGAACAGCCTTGTTCGGTAATTCGGTTTCGATGGTATCTGTTATATTTCCTGTTACGGGATCTCTCTCATATGTGATACTGTATTCGGGTACCTGTATCAATTTTACTTCGCGGTCGTGGTTTGCCACATTCCCGATGGTATTCACCCTGATGTATACGGTATCGACGGTTACGGAGGACAGCTCGTACACAAAGGTGAAATTCGTTGTCACGGTGTCACTCATCTGTATACGGTCAGCCCCGGCATACGACAGGTACTCTGTTTCCGAGCATCCCGTGGCTATCAGTATAATGATGACCGGTATATATATAAGTTTCTTCATAATAGTAAGTTATTTATTGTGGTATTCTATTTCACGCAATGGTTTGGGAACAACATATTTTGCCGCGCTACCCAAAAAAGATGTGTAAGTCCAACTAGACGGCAGGGTAGTTACATTGTAGCGTTTATAAGTAAAGAACGATTGCCCTTCCGCGTAAAATTCGCGGCAATATTCCCTGACCATCTTGTTGCGCCGGTCTGTTTCCCAATCCGAATCGGAAAACGCGGTAAAAGGAATCCCTTTCTGTCCGCAATAGTATTTATAGGATGTTTCGGCAGTGGCTTTGGTTTCGGCGCATTCGGTAAGAATCAGATACATTTCACTTAACCTCAGCAAAGGAACCTGGAGAACCCGCGCATATTCGTTTACGTTTTGAATGTATTTCTTATACATCACTTCGCTTGTTTTACCTGAAAGAGTTTTATAGCTCCACATCCCGTTCCAGCGGATATCGGATACCCGTTCAGCTACCGGAAACAAATTATTCAGATAATAAAAACCATCTTGTACCGAGAAATCGTAACGGGCAAGCGAACCGGTTTCGCCAAAAAGGTTGTTGGCTTTGTTCGTCAGGTCGTAGACACTCAATGCCATAATGTGTTCGGGCGACATTGTATAATCCTGTGCTACGCGGTCAGCATCTGTTCCCAGACGGAAAGTCGGTGTTCCGTTATGATCCTTGGCGTCGATTACCATTTGCGCATACCTGGCGCCATTGGCTTTCATGGATCCATCCTGTGCGGATAACCACATATATACGCGGGCTTTGATCGCCAGTACAGCATAGTAATTCATCCGTATCTGGCGAACGGCGATATAATCATCCTCCGTTGTAAAATCTCCTTTATCCAGGTCATTCATTGCCATATCGGCGATAGAAAAAGTAAGGATCGGGTCGACTTTTTTCAGCAATATTTCCGCTTCGTCCAAATCGCTTATAATAGCTTGCGTATAATCCTTATAAGTAAGCGCCGGGTGTACCTCTTTGGTAACGGTTTTTACGTAAGGCAGCAACCCGCCTTCACCTACGTTTATCGGCATTGGCCCAAACAGGCGTAGAACATCGAAATGGCAGAACGCCCTTATCGCAAGAGCTTCGCCTTTTATCATTTCGTAATTGCCATCGGAGAATACTGCCTGTTGTACATCAATTTCCTCCAGGATACTATTCACATCGGCTATTACTTTATAGAGATTTTCATAGATACCGTCCATCCTGCTCCTGACATTACCATTGTTATAATTACAATTTAATAATTCTGCCAGTATGGTATTGTTTGTCGAAGTATTATACCAATTACAAGCCATATATTCAACATCGTTCCATATCAACGCACCTCCATATACACGTTCTTCGTTCAGACGAATATATGCGCCGGTAAGCGCGCTCCGGAAACCTTTCTGGGTTGTAAATAATTTATTTTTCGGATTTTGATCTACCGGCGTTACGTCCAGCCAATCGTTACATCCTGTGTACAACAGGCTGCCAAGCAGCCATATTATTACAACTATATATTTTTTCATACGTTTTATTGTTTAGAACATTAAGGATAGAGACATTATCAATTGGCGGGTAAACGGATAATTCGTGCCGCGTTCCCGCTTAACAGAAGATATATAGAATAACTCGCCTGTACTGGCGGATACTTGCATATTTTGTACGCCCAGCATATCCAGCCATTTTTTCGCGCGTATCTCATACATAAGGGTTGCGTTCTGGCAAATCAACGTATTTTCGTTCTGAACAAAGCGGGAGGTGGCCTCAGACATGGTGTAGTCATAATCGTTTATACCCCTGAAGAAAACCTTGTCGCCCGGCTGTTTCCACCGGTCGGTAAATACCCTTTCGTCCACGTTCATCAGTTTGTTGGTAACTTCCACCTTATCCCGCAATGTCTGGTTGTATAACTGGCCTCCCCACTGGTAGCCAAACGAAACATTCAGTGTAAAGTCTTTATAACGGAACATTGAGCTGAAACTTCCCCTGTATTTAGGCCGGCTGTTTCCTACGGCAATCCTGTCGCGCGCATTCCATGTATAAGTCACTTCACCTTCTTTAGTCAGATACAGTTCCCGCCCTGTACTCGGGTCTATACCCAAAGATTGTACCACATAAATGGTACTTGGCGAATCTCCTTCGCGAAGTATCTTGTTCGGGCTGGAACCTCCAAGCAAAGCCAACTTTTCATTAGCGGCCTTCATCGCTTCCGATAACTTCACGATTTTGTCCTTATCATGGGCAACCATGCCTCTCACGGACCACGATATCCCACGTTTCAAATCCTGTATCAGAAAAACAGTAGCGGATAATTCAAAACCGCGGCTCTCCAGATTGCCCACATTTTCGGTGTAGGTACTGAATCCGTTGGAATATGGCAATTCCAGATCGGATAACAGGTTCGATGTTTTTTCTTTATAGATATCAGCTTCCAGCCTCAGACGGCTATTAAATATATCCGTTTCCAGCCCAAGGTTGTATTTTTTTCGTACCTGCCACTGCAAATCCTTATTGCCTAAGGCAACCTGGTAAGCCCCTGTCCATATATTGTAGCGACGGTCGGTATAGTACCTGTATGTGGCCAGTGCCATATAAGCGGCAAAGTCCTGTGAGCCGGTTGTCCCGATAGAACCACGTATTTTCAGGCGGTTCACAAACTTCAAATTGTCACGGATAATGGCTTCGTTGTGGAGGTTCCATCCTGCTCCAACAGACCAGAACGGTGCAAAACGACGGTTGGTTCCGTATTGGGAAGCTCCATCCATACGGTAGGAAAAATCGAGCATATAACGATTGTCGTAAATATAATTCGCATTTCCCAATACACCGATTCTGCGGGTAGTAGATTCTAAACCGCCGGGACTCCCGTCTTTCTGGTACTGGAGAGCCATTCCCAAAAAGTCTATCGATTCATCGGGGAACCCTTCCGCAAGGAAACTGTAACTCCGTCCCTGGTTTTGAGTTACATCTACATTTGCCATCGCGTAAAGCGAATGTTTCTCTGCGTAAACCTTGGAAAAGTTGACGGAGAAATTTACCTGATAATTGAAGTTTTTTCCATTGGAATATGCATAACTTCCTTTTCTAAACAGGTCCTCATCAGTATATCCGGCAAAGTCGGAATGGTCGGCCGGTTTAAAAACATCATGATTACTTGTATTGCTTCCGATGGCAATAGACCCCCTGAAGAATAATTCGCTCAACGGTTTCCATTCGATGGCAAAATTATTGGTAATATCAGTATAATCCGACTTATTGTAGGTATTCAATGTGGCATTGTACATCGGATTAGTCCATGCGCCGTTATAACGGGGATTGCCTGTTTGCCCCCAGTAGACGTCACTGTATGGAGTAAAAAAGCGAACCAGATGCCCTTGATTATCATACGGTTTCCAATACGGGTTTAATTCCGCATACTGGGAGAATGACCCATAGGGGGATTCCTCCTGATTTGTATGTCCGATCATCAGGGAGTTTCGGAAAGTCAGGCGCTGATGCTTATAGGTCAAATCAATACCCCCGTTAAATACTTTTCTTCCTGATTCTTTCATAACACCTTGCCGGTCGTTATATTGTGCTTTAATTGCGTATTGAAAAGAACGATCGCCACCTTCTAATTTCAGGTAGTGGTTCTGGTCAATACTGTTATGTAAAGGTTTGGCCAGCCAATCGGTATTGACCCCTTTGGCTACTTCTGCCAATACTTCGTTGTAATATTGCTGAAGAGCAATGTTTTGAGCCGGTGTTCTCAGTGCATTTTCATAATAACCCGACATCTCCTCAAGTTTCAATTTATCACGGGAATTCAGTAAATGATAGCTGCTTAAATCGGGTAAGTTCAGAGACATTTCGCTCCTTAACGATAATCTCAGCTTTCCTATCTCCGGTTCTTTGGTCGTAATAACGATAATACCGTTTGCCCCCCGCGAACCATATAATGCCGTAGCTGCGCCGTCTTTCAATATGGATATGGATGAAATCTCCTGGTCGTTGAGGTCCATCATACGCTGTAAGTTGGTTTCAAAGCCGTTTAATATAATCAGAGGCGTATTGAGCGCGGTGGAGGTTTGTTCCTGTAACTGATTGATTGAGGGAAGGTTTCCTGTTCCACGGATTTGTATTTCCGGTAAACGGTTTGGGTCAGCGCCCCAAACATTGTTTTCGATCACATTAAAAGATGGGTCGATGTTGCTCAATGTTGTAAAAATATTTCGTCCGCGAAACAATTGCAGCTCTTCATTGGTAATTACACTTACTGCCCCGGTATAACTGTTTTTCTTTTTTGTCGAAATCCCTGTTATAATAACATCCTCCAATACATTTACCGTATCTTCCATTACGATGTTCAGGTTTTTGCCTGTATACCTTACTTCTTGCGGTTTCATTCCGATAAAGGAGAAAATCAATACCGGATTAGTTTCTGTGCCTTGGGGTATTGTAATGGAATATTCTCCGTTAGCATTAGAAAGTACAGCCAGACCTGTGTTCTTCACCTGAACGGATACGCTTGGCAACGGATTATTATCCATGTCTGTAATGACACCTGTCATTACAACATTGTTTGTTTCCGGATCTTGCCGGGATTCAGGCTGAACTGTTTTTGTGTTCTCCGTGGTTTCCGGCTTGGCTATAATCAAAATCTTATCGTTGCTTACACTATAGGTCAGGTTCGTGTTTACCAGTAATGCCTTCAATGTATTATCAACGGTACGTTCCGACTTTAGCAAGGTAATGTTCTTGTATGCGGAAATAAGGGTCAGTGAATAATTCATCCTGAAACCGGATAATTTTCCAACCTGATCCAATCCGTCTTTCAGCGGTTGGTTTTTCAGTTCAAGCACTATCTTCGTTTGCAACGATTGCGCAGACGCATTAAAGCCGCATAACACCAATAGCATGAACGTCACAATGCAAAGAATATAATGTCGTTTTCTTTTCATATCTTTGTGATTGGTTATAATGAAAAATATTAACTAATAGTAATTTGTTTTAACCCTAAAAAACCCTTCGTATAATCCCCATCATCGAAGGGTTTTTATTATTGTTCCTTTATATATTACCGGAATTTAAGATGAATTCATATGTATCATAGTATAGCTATTGCTTTTGTGTGATTTATCCGATATTTACTTTTATTGTTCTATTTGATATATAGTTACTTTATTACCTTCAATGATGTAGTTTGTCGCCGAATTGATGACGCATAGGATATCCAATACGCTTTCCAAAGATTCCGTCCCTCTGAATGAGGCTACGATTAATGTATTGGTCAACTTACTGCCCCGAATTTCTATGTCTACATTGTACCGTTTACTCAATACGACAGCAATATCCTTTATACTCATCCCATTAAACTCCATCTCTTGTTTTGTCCAATCCACCACGTCTTTTGTGCCTTGTTCGTCAACTATAAGTTTTTTTCCCGCCAATTTTGTTTTATTGTATTCTATTTCTTCGTTTAACGATAGATTAGCTAACACTTGTTTAGTATTTTCCACCCTGACTTTTCCCCGTGTTACAGTTACCCTGATACGGTCATCGTCAGGCCATGCCTTGATATTGAAAGATGTACCCAATACGGTTGTTTTCAGTTCGCCGCTATATATGATAAAAGGTTTTCCTGTATTGTATTTAATGTCGAAAAAGGCCTCTCCAACCAATCGTATTTCTCTTCTTTCTGCTCCAAAACCGGAAGCCAGTTCGACTGTACTGTTGGCTTGTAATACGATTTGCGAACCGTCCGGTAACATAATATTCCGGACATATGAAACCGGTTCATCCATTGGTGTATGCATGACTTTCAAAACAATAGTATTCTCTTGTGGAGGTATATCCCGGTTTAGCATATAATTGCCTAATCCGGCTAAAATGATTAGCAGGACAGCCACAGAAGCTACACGAAACCACAGTCTTTTTCGTTTAGGTTGGGTAATCGTAGAAACTTTCGATCCGGAAATAAGGATAGATGACAGAATTTCTTTAGACCGCTTGTCCGACAGGTGTTCTGCCGGCTCGTACTCGTTCCAGACATTCCACAGGATTTTTCTCAGTTGGTTGTCCGTAAAGAAACGGGTCATATCGGCCAGTTTAGCTTTATCTTCGTTACTATACGTTCCATGGAGGTAACTACGCAGTAAGTCTTTGAATATATATTTTTTCATCATCCAATATATTGTTAATTAATGAAAATATGCTTCTTCAACAGAAAAGAATACTTTTGTTTCAGATAGCTTATATACAGCTTTTTATATTGTAATGTGGATATATGGTTCTAATCGCTATATGGGATTCTTTTGATAAGAATTACCACACTTTAATATATAAGACGAATAAATATAAAAAAGCACCTAGTCGGTTGTTGTTTTTTTTGAAATTTTGCTATTAAATGTTTTGTTAATGAGTTATAATGACAAGGATATAGATAAAATTGCTTACAAATGCTGTCTTAAACAATATTTTTTTGTTGTTTTGTAAAGTAAATAAAAAATATTGCTAATAATGTCTGTATGAGAAAAATGTATTGATTAAGAACGGAAGTGAAAATGTAAAAGTTTAAGGTTGCTGGCGGCGGTCAGGTTATTATGTTGTTATGGCTATAAATCAAAATATAGATAGATACATGCATAATAATAAAATCGGATAATTATCCGATACATACATCCGTATATTGATGAGCGCCTGTCTCATGTGGTTTTGGACAGTAGAAACGGAGATGTTCATTTTGTCCGCGATTTCGGCATGGGACAAACCATCTATACAGTGGAAGTTAAACACTTTCCTTTGCTGAGAGGGTAATTTCCCAATAGCATATGCTATGGCATTGCTTAGTTCTTTGTTTATTAAAGATTCGAGAGGTGTTTGAGTTGAAGTGTCCGTATCCTCTTTCCCTTTATAATCATCTAAAGAAAATAGGATATCATTGCTCTTTTTCCTGAGTTGGTCAATAGCATAATTTTGAGCGATATGATAGATATAAGCGTTTATATTTCTGATTTGTATAAGTTTGTCGCGTTTTTGCCATATTTTCATAAAAATTTCCTGAACCATATCTTCTGCTTTTGCCGGAGACCGGGTCAGCCCTAAAAAGAATCCATATATTTTATCTTTATAATCATAAAAGAGCGAAGTGAAAGTTTCTTCATCTGAATCTTTTTTTACAAAAAATATATCAGGATTGTCCGTGTCGCGTTTTTTATCTTTCATTTTTTTGTTAAACTTTCATTAACAAAAATACTAAATTTTCAAAAGAATAGCCAAAGTTTTTCATGGGAAAATATTTATTCTTTTTGTTCAAATATCTATTCGGCGTGTAAACAGAGTAAAGGCTGGTGCAAAGAACGGTTTCTATTTGTAGCGATAAGAAAGCGGCTGGACAAATATATATCGCATCGGCATAAAATCAGGAATATGTAATGGTAGTGCTGTCCAAAGCATAAGACATGTTGTCAATATCAAGTAAAAAATCATTGTCTGTTTTATACAGCTTTCGCGCATCCTTTATCAGGATTTGTGCAAAGTCTGCATAAATGCGCTAGTCCCTATTCTCATTAGCCTCCGCTAATGTTGATTTTGATACTGCCTGTTTTATACCGCTATGGTATAATTTGTTTGAAAGCACTTTTAAACAGGCTTCGATATTCCTCAGGCTTTCCCTGTAAGTGAGTTGTGCTAAACTCATTACATAGAAATGTTCACGACAGCTAAAGGTTTTCACTCGGTTATTGCCTTTATATTTATTTTTCAGGTTCGCTAGTTAAAACTATGCCCTTCAGTGCAAGGCTTTCAGCTTCTATAAACATTTAAATATCTCTATGTTAGTCATATTCTGTTGAGAGTTTTAGTATTGATATTCGATCAATATTGATGAGGTTGTATTTATCATATTATTGTGCATACCAAAGAACTTTCAGTTCATCTCTCAATCGACTTATAGTCGACACTCACACGAATTATATTCGTAATCTAACCTATGGATTTTCAATCCATAGTCGTTAAGTTTCTGAGGCAATACTTTTTGACGTAAATATTTCCTGACGTATTTACTTCATGAAATATGGCCTTCCTGCAACACTTGTTTTCAGCAATATTTATTGCAACCCGTATTTCATGCTTCAAACAATTACCGCGTCCTGTCACTGCCGTGTTCCGCGCATTATATATTTATCATAATGACTATGTATCGATTGCCGGGCTTATGGCTTGCAATACATATTGCCTGCATTATTTATTTACTGCAACCTGTGCTTCCTGTATCATTTATTTATTACAACTCTTACCTGACACCCAAAATAATTCCGGCCACAAGTGTGTGTTGCGGCATTAAATTAAACGATGACGAAAACGTCAGGTTTATGTCCTTATTCCTTCAATCGGGAATGAATGAAATGTCAAAATTTATCAAAAGCATGCTGTTCGGAAGCGTTATCAATTGAAAAAATCAGGACGATCTCTTTGCCGAAAAAAGATTTAACCGACAAAAAGAACCATTTTTTGTATTTGATTTATCGGTATAAGTTTAAAAAAGACATATAGATTTGCCACTTGTTAAATATTAAGCGTCAATTATAACCAGTCATCAATATATTCGCATTTAAAATACTTAAAATAAGCGATATACTATCAGGGCAACTCTCAAAAAAGTGAAGAATCGTCGCTAGTTTTATCTATAATAGACAATTAGCAAATTAGCGAATTTGAAACAACGTTCAACGGAACGAAGTGTAGTTAAAATTTGAAAATGGCGCGAAGCGACAATAACAGTCAACAGTCAACAATGGCGCAAAGCGGCAAAGGCTATAGGCTAACAGCTAATGGCTAATTGAGTGTGGAGTTTGTTACATTTTAGTTAAAAAGTTACGAGTAGACGAGATACGAGGTACGAGTTGTTGACTGATGACTGTCGCACGTCATTGCGAGGGTTCGCCCGAAGCAATCCATTAATAATCAATACTCTGGATTGCTTCACTCCGTTCGCAATGACGAAAAGGCCTTGCTTACTGATAACTGTTGACTACTGACTGTGGAGTTTGTTACTTTTTAGTTAAATTCTGGTTTGTCATGCTGACGACAGGAAGCATCTCCTGTCTCTCGGGGATCGGGATCCTTCCCTGCGGTCAGGATGACAAAGAGGGTAGCCGCGCGAGCAAGGGCTAACGGCTAACGGCTAACAGCTAAAAAATGAGTGTGGAGTTTGTTACTTTTTGGAAATAGCTACGAGTAGACGAGATACGAGGTACGAGTTGTTGGCTGATGACTGTAGAAGTTTGTTACTTTTTAGTTAAAATTGTAGGGGCGAACCTGCGTGTTCGCCTGCTTTCCGGGTAAACACACAAGTCTGCTCCTGCAAACGCGTGAAATGACAGAAATAAATTTTTCATGGTTTGCTCCGGCGAATATGATGTCAGAAGACCTTTTTATTTAATTTTATGGATATGGCTTTTAATTTTTCCGATGCATTGTTGCATATTCTTAACACTTCAAGGTCGAATTCACTCATATAGAAATTATACATAGGTATGGAGACCGGTGTTCCTTCCATTTCCAATAGGTATTCTTTAAATCCTTCTTCCTTTTTCTGTTGGAAATACATATCGAGTACGAGTTTCAACTGTTCCATATCGGAATATGCCTCCCATATAGATCGCAGTACCTCTTTGTCCTTTATAAACCGCATGTTTCCAGACGTTTTGAACATCTCAAAAGCATTCGACTTGTATGTATGTATGAGGATATTGTGGTACACATACTTGTAATTTTGTATTGTGTCCTGATTCAGTGATTTCTTATCATGCGACAATAAGTACCGGGCGTAATTTGTTGATTTTTCCATGCTTGGAATAACATCGTTATCTATATCTTTGAAATTTTCTTCCAGTTCCAGTTTTATCGCATTCAGATAAAGGATAGTGTCTTTTTTTTCATTCAGGCCGGTTATCCAGCTGTTTAGGGATAACGTAACGGCAATACCGGCCACAACGATTGAAAAATCCCGCAAGTATTTTGTAATTCTTTTTGTCGGTAATTTTATTTTCATATCCGTATTTTTTTTAGGCAACAACGATGGTTCAAAAATATTTATATATGTTTTTGTTTATAATATCCTTACAGATAATGATTTGCGTATTTCAGGCGTTACGGTGAACACACGTCTACGCAAGCCATCCCATGCTTCTATCGTAAGGCGGTTATCATTTTTAGGATTTATATATTTTTCGAAACCATACAGGTACGAAAAGTTCGCGAGATATTCCGGCTTGTTGAATTCTTTGATTATTTCAGGGTAATATGCTACATTCCAGAACATACATTCACTAAAGCCTTCGGCATTGACGAATCGTGTAGTAGGATCTCTCAGTACCATCGTTTCGGTAATGAAGTTTTTATAGCTGGCGGATAAATCTTCTTTTGTTTGATTAAATTTCTTGTCATTTATTTTCCGGATAAGATAGCCGGGGCGTATTCCTGCAATAAATGCAGGGGAATTGGGATCGACATCGTTCACTGTTATCAGATTGTCTGCGTCGAAATAAATTCCTGTATAATTATATTTATTAAATTCCACTGTATATTTTGCTTCACTTTTCTTTACTGAATATGGAAATTGTTTTAGCATGAGTGGGGTATGTAGTTTTACATAATCTTCGAGAGAATAATTTGCCGAAAGATAGTCTTTGATATTACAATCCCATATTTGAGTAAGTTTCTCGGTGTCGATGTATTTTCTGTCATAGAAGCTGAATCCGAAATCAACGGTAAATTGTGCGGCGGTTTTGGCTTTCGGGTCTTTTGCATCAAAGATCGGCAATAGCGCCATTTGTTGTTTTTCGGTGTTAAACCTCCATGAACCCGGCCTGTAGTTGGGATTGTTCAACCCTGTAAATCGAGGATTGGGCTCATAAGTATAATATATCTGCACTACTATGTCAGGGTCTTCTGTGTTACGAACCAGACCTTTTGATTGTAGTTCTTTTTCTACCAGTGCTGTGATTTGCTTGTCTATGGCAGGTACTTCATCTCCGGGATTATAGAAATCATAACTATGATAATCTGTAAAATCCACATCTTTGCGTGGTTCTACAGATAAAGGCAGGGTAAAGCTTCTTTGATTGGTATTTTCCAGGCTGTAAAACGAGAATATATTGGATAGTTCCCGCTCACTCACCGAGTTTACTGTTATGCATTTCCTCTCCAAAGTATATTCCTTGAAGTAAGTATTCATATTGCGAATAGTAAATTTTACCTCCGGAGTGTACATATCGCTGAATAACCAGTTGGCTATGGTTTGATTGTCTCGCAAATAGGTTGCTTTACCATTAATTTCCATAATGATGTCGCCTACTTTGATCCCTATTTTTTCGGCAGGAGAATATGGCTCTACACTTGTTATTACAAGTTCGCCGTATCCCCAGTTTGAATTTCTGCTTACTTCAAAGGTAAAACCATAGTAACAATTCTTTGTATATCCCTGTGGTTTAATATATAAAGAAACCATCAGGAGTAGGAACACCAAGAATATTTTTCTCATTTAATAGAATCTAAAATCCAGTGCAAAGATAAAATATTTTATGAGTATAATATCTTATAAAAATAGCATAGCTATAAAAAATAGCTATGCTACTTCAAATATTTAACTAAATCCTTATCGCAATTTTTTTACAAGATCATTTACTATTTGGCACATCTTACCATAGTTTTCTTCCATCGATTGCAACAACTTGTATTGTGCATGTGTACGGACAAGATTATGTTTTTCGTTTTTCACTTTATAATAATTATCACCATCGATATAATCCATCAGGAAGCGCAATACTTGTTCAAATGTGATATATTTTGCGGAGAAGGCAAGATTCTCTATTTCGGCAGGGGTGATAAACGAAATGGTTTCCGACAGGTATCCGGAAGTATATCCTTCAAATATATCCATCTTGATATATACATTGTCAAGATTCTCATCGTCCTCTTTTCCTGCATTGGTATATGAACGGATCGCATCGCCATAGTCGTTTAATACGATACTGCTAAGAACGGTATCCAAATCGATAACACAGAGCACATTGCCTTGTTTGTCGAAGAGGATATTGCTTATTTTGGTATCGTTATGAGTTACCCGTGTAGGTATTTCTCCCGATTCGGCTTTTGCCCAAAGAGCCAACATCTCTTCTCGACGGCTTTCTATCCAGTCAATTTCCGCCTGCACTTCGGCTTTTCTGCCTACCGGATCTTTTTTCAATACTTCATCCCATTGCCGGAAACGGAAACGCATATTGTGAAATCCCGGGAGGATATCAGCTAATGGTTCTTTCATGTCAGCCAGCATCGCCTGAAATTTACCGATACCTTTACCTCCTTGTGAGGCCAGAGCCGGAGAATCGGCATATTCGTATGTGATTGTATCTTCTATGCACAAGCATGCAGCCCAATACTGATCTTCCTGATCTTTAAAGTGTAATTGTCCGTCTATAGTAGGGGTTACAGTAAGAGCTTCTCTCAACGGGTCGCCTCCTTGTGCGATTATTTTTTTCTTTAAGTGCGAGGTTACCTTATAGATGTTTTCCATCATAGCAGGTACGTCTTTGAATATGTTTTTATTTTTTCTTTGCAGGATGTAGTTTGGTGATTGCCCTTCTGTTTCTACCAGAAAAGTATCATTTATTAAACCTTCACCCAATGGGCGTATTTCTTTTACTATACCTTCGAAAGCGAAGTTTTTACTAATTTCCAATAAGGTCTCTTTCATGTCGTGTTTTATGGTTAATTTTATAAAATGTTTACAATTTGGAATATTTTTTACAATGTTATGGGAAATCAAGATAGATTTAATTGTTTACTTTGTAAAAGTATATAATTTCTGAGTTTAAATAAAACTATTATAATCTAAAAACCTAAAAACTATTTAAATCATCATGAAAAGAACTACGTTATTGTTATTGAGTGTTTTTTTTCTGGGTTCGCTGGCTTTATGGTCGCAACAAGTGATAAAAACACCAGTACCAACTCGTCCGGCAGGGCAAAAAGACGCTTTAGAACTGAGGACAGCTCCTATACCGACAGTCCGGGTCGCATTTATTGGATTAGGTATGCGTGGACCGGGTGCTGTACAACGGATGACACATATTCCCGGAGTAGAAATTATAGCCTTATGCGACGTATTGGAAAAGAACACAAGTAAGGTAAATGACATGTTGGTGAAGCGTGGTTTCCCTAAAGCAAAAGAATTTTATGGAGATACAGAAATCTGGCGCCAAGTAACAAAATTGCCGAACGTAGACCTTGTTTATGTAGCTACTGACTGGTTGCACCATGCTCAGATAGGTATTCAGGCATTGAAGGATGGTAAGCATGTAGCTATCGAAGTGCCATCGGCTATGAATATGGACGAAATTTGGGAGCTAATCAATTTAGCTGAACAAAAGCGTTTACATTGTGTGCCTCTTGAAAATTGCGGATACGACAAATTTGAACTAACTACATTAAACATGGTTCAACAAGGTCTGTTAGGTGAGGTTCTTCATGGAGAAGGAGCTTATATTCATGGCCTTCAGCCGTATTGGAACCAATATTGGAATAACTGGCGCATGGACTACAATAGAAAGCACCGTGGCGACCTGTATCCTACACATGGTATTGGCCCTGTATGTCAGGCAATGAATATTCATCGCGGCGATAAGATGAATTTCCTTGTATCGGTAGATACAAGAGCCGTGGGTAATCCTGCATTTATAAAGGAGCATACAGGTGAAGAGGTGAAAGATTTCCGCAATGGTGACCATACAAGTACTCTGATCAGAACAGAGAAAGGAAAAACAATATTGGTAGAACATAATGTAACGTCTCCACGCCCATATAACCGTATGTATCAATTGACAGGGACAAAAGGCTTTGCCAATAAATATCCGATAGAAGGCTATGCTCTTGACGGTGGAGAAATCGATCCGGAAGTTGCCGGCAATCATGAGAACTTGAATGCACACAGCTTTGTACCGAATAATCTGAGAAAGTCTCTGATGGATAAATATCAGCACCCAATAACAAAAGCTATGTTTGACGATAAGAAGACACTTATCGAAAAAGCCGAAGAAGTTGGTGGACACGGAGGTATGGATTTTATCATGGACTATCGTTTGATCTACTGTTTGCAAAAAGGACTGCCTGTTGATATGGATGTATACGACCTTGCTGATTGGTGTTGTTTAATACCATTAACAGAGATTTCATTGGATAATAATTCTGCGCCTGTCGAGATACCTGATTTTACTCGCGGTGCATGGAATAAATTAGATGGATTGAAGTTTGCACAATAATGTTAATCAGTAGTAAGTAATCAGTGAACAGTAAACAGTAAACAGTGAACAGTAAACAGTAAACAGTTATCAGTGAATATGTCCGTTTCGTTACCAATGACAGATTTTTATATACTGTTGATAATGAGCGAAATGAAAATATATTCAACATATCAAAAATGTAGCGATTTAGCATTCTGTCATATACACATTGTGCCCAAAAAATTGGGTTCCGGCTCGCAATGACGAAAAGACCTGATAACTGATTAATAATTTACACAAAAACAAAGCTTTATGAAACTAAAGAAAATGAAAATCCTACTGCCGGTCTGTATACTGCTAGCGTTATTGTCGATGCCGGCCTATGGGCAGGTGACTATAGGCGAGAATAAAAAACCCGAGAGTTTTTCGGTACTGGAGGTTTCCACCGCCAATACAAAAGGCGGGTTGCGCATGCCGCAACTGACGACCATTGAGCGTAACGCCTGGCGTGACTACTTTTTAGGAAACACAATCACCGCCGCCGAGTTGGCGAACGCTCCGGGGCTTGTCATCTACAATACCGACACCGGCTGTATGGAATACTGGAACACCCTGAAATGGATTTCCCTCTGTGATGGATGCAACGAGATAACAGCCGTATCGATCAGTGGCGGTACAACCATCCCCCAGGGAACAACCACTGCCGTCACCCTGACTGCTACAGCGACAGGAGGAACGGCAACCTCATACGAATGGTACCTGGGTGGTTCGAAGGTTGAGACAACAACTGATAATACATACACTGTGCCGCAAAGCGTGAACAATGCAGCCGGTACCTATTCCTATACCGTTAAGGCGATAAATGCCTGCTCGGATGCGACTTCAACTCCGGCGATAGTATCGGTTGTAAGCACTGTTCCCGGCAGTGTCACCGTCAAGTTCACCGGCAGAACCATCTTCGATATCGCGCAGGGTAACAACAACGACGATTACGGCAAACTGACCGCCCGTCGGCCTTATAGTACCAATTTTGCGCAAATACAAGAACAGGATGCCACAGACGGGACGCCGGTGAAGATAGATCCAGATCCGAGTGCTACCTGGCTTTACTCGGGTAGGCAGGTGTACACCTTTACCCCGTCGGCTACCGTATCGAATGTGCGGTTCACTTATATGGAGGATGCTTCCTTAGAGGCTATCGTAAGTATGACCGCGAAAGACAACGCAGACTATAGCGGAAACATAGCAGCCAATACAGCTTGCAAAGCCGTAGTGATTTACAAACCGGAGCTGATGACAACCTTGTTAAATAAGACCCGCGACCAGGCTGTTCAGCCCAAATTGTACGCCATTTACAATGACAAGGCAAATGGAGCGGGAACAGAACGTGCTGTCGAGTTGACTATCAGCCTTCAGGATTGCAATTGCTGCGGGGCATTCAACACATCCGGCGACTGGAAGAACTTCCTGTGCTATAACCTCGGGGCTAATTTTATGCTCGATCCGTTTACTTATAAATCGAACGGTGATGATGTCGGTGGGGATATTAAGGGTGACCTTTATCAGTGGGGACGTGTGGCTGATGGCCATGAGAAACGTAACAGCGATAGGTATCCGACTAACGATGACTCGCAAGAAAACGGCGCCGTTCCGGACGCTGATCTGGATGCCAATGATTTGCAGGTTTCTAGCAGCTCTGACGCTTATCATAAATTTATAAAAAACGATGGTATATACAGAGCCGACTGGCGTCAGACACAAAAAGATAACCTTTGGGGCGATGGTAATCAAGACGAAGACGTGGATAAAGTTGTTGCTAACGACCCATGTCCTCCGGGATGGAAAGTGCCTAGCCAGAAACAATGGGCTTCTATATTTACCAGTATGACGTCACCTAATATATGGACTTGGACAACTGACGGTTATAAGGTAGGCTCGTCATTATATTTGCCGGCCGCTGGCACGCGGAGCAACAATACAGGTACGCTGAACAACGTTGACGTCCGCGGTGACTACTGGAGTAGTACGGTTTATAATACCTTGGTGTATGCCATTTACTTAAACTCTTTCGGCAGTGCCCAAATTTATCCGGCAAACAGCTACAGCCGTGCACTCGGGCACTCAGTACGGTGTGTTGCAGAATAAAAGCATCCGCAGGGCGCGTGCCCGACAGGGCAGATTATACATACGAGGGACCGGAAGAAATTTCTTCCGGCCTCTCGTGCTTATAAGAGCCTCTTTTGTTGAGTAATGAGTCTTGTAAGTTGTTTGTGATAGCTCCCAGAGCTTGATCTTCTATTTATGTTCAAGTTGAACAAGCTAAATCAATGGGATTAATTTGGAGCTTTAGTATAGAGGTATGCTGCAATGAATATAAAGACTATATTGGGCATCCATACGGCCAACCATGCCGGCATTGTTCCTGAGATAGCAAATGAGGAACTGACTGTCTGAAACATGATGTATGTTACGCTTAAAGCCAGTCCTATTCCTATGTTAAGCCCCATCCCCCCTTTTATTTTCCTCGCGGATAAAGATGCTCCTATGATAGTCAATATAAATGCCGAAAACATGGAAGCAAAACGTTTGTGAAATTCTATCTCGAACTGGGTAATGCTTACATTCCCTACACTGGCAATCCCTTTAGATCTTTGCCTCTCGATATATTTGTATAGCTGAGGTGTGGTCATTTGCTCAAAGTCGTTTACCGAAACCAGAAAATCACTTGGCACAACATTTAAGGTAGTATCCAGGCTGGCCCCATTGGTAATAACTTCTTTCATCCCTTTGAACTCGCGGATATTATAGTTCTTCAGTACCCAATGATAGCCCGAATCGTATTCAATACTTCTCGCGGTAAGGCGCGATTTTAATTCTTTACCTTCAAATTTGTCAAGCGATAGGTTGCTACCTTGCTTCGTTTGATTCCGATAGCTCTCTATATATAAAATTACGCCTTCATCTATGCGCATCTGTATCTGGTTTGCAGAAACAACTTCCTTGTTTTTTATATATTTATTCTGAAATTTAATCCGGGAATCATTGGCAGGGGGAATGATAAAGCTGCTCAGGATGAAAGAAGCAACAGCAATAACTGCTGCCGAAATCATATAGGGTTTCATCAGACGTTTAAAACTCATCCCATTCGATAGCATAGCTATAACCTCAGAGTTATCGGCTAACTTCGACGTGAAGAATATGACGGCAATAAAAACAAATAAAGCGCTGAAGAGATTCGTATAGTAAGGAATAAAATTCAGGTAGTATTGAAATACGATGGCCTTTAACGGTGCATTGTTCGTTAAAAACTTATCGAGACGTTCGTTGATGTCGAAAACTACCGAAATGGATATGATAAGCATAATTGAGAATAGATATGTTCCCAAAAATTTCTTTATTATGTACTTATCCAGTATCGACAGTATTTTCATATTCATCCGGAATTATAATCGTTTCGACACGTTTTCAATCATACCTTTCTTCCATATTGTAAAGTCTCCGGCAATAATGTGCCGTCGGGCTTCCGTTACCAGCCATAAATAGAATGCCAGATTATGGATCGATGCTATTTGTAATGCCAGTATTTCATTCGTAATAAACAGATGACGAAGATATGCTTTTGTATATAAAGTATCGACATATGATGCGCCGTTTTCTTCTATTGGAGAAAAATCGGTTGCCCATTTCTTGTTTCGCATATTCATTATTCCGTCACGGGTAAAAATTTGCCCATTGCGTCCATTGCGGGTAGGCATAATACAATCGAACATATCTACCCCACGTTCTATAGCTTCCAGTATATTGACCGGAGTGCCTACACCCATCAGATAGCGAGGCTTGCCGGCAGGCAGAATTTCGTTCACTATCTCAATCATTTCATACATTTTTTCGGTAGGTTCGCCTACGGCAAGGCCTCCGATCGCATTGCCGTCCGCACCTTTAGATGCTACATTTTCGGCAGCTCTTATCCGGAGATCGGGATAGACGCAACCCTGCACGATAGGGAATAAGGCCTGTTTGTAGCCATATTCGCATTCTGTTTCATTGAATCGTTTAACGCACCTGTCCAGCCATCTTTCTGTCAGGTCTAATGACTTTTTCGCATAAGCATAATCGGCATCACCCGGCGTGCATTCATCGAAAGCCATCATTATATCGGCGCCTATGGTACGCTCGATGTCCATTACCGATTCGGGCGTGAATATATGTTTCGATCCATCGATATGTGAACGGAATATTGCGCCTTCTTCTGTTAATTTGCGGTTTTCAGCTAAAGAAAAAACCTGAAAACCTCCACTATCGGTCAGTATCGGTTTATTCCAGCTGTTAAACTTGTGAAGTCCTCCGGCTTGTTGCAAAATTTCCAATCCCGGACGTAAATATAAATGATAGGTATTCCCCAGGATAATCCGGGCTTTTATATCATTTTCCAGCTCGGTCATATGGACAGCTTTTACAGCGCCTTGTGTTCCCACCGGCATGAAAATAGGAGTTTCTATTTGTCCGTGGTCTGTTGTAATAAGCCCCGCACGGGCTTTTGACAGGCCATCGGTATATTGAAGTTTAAAATCCATTTCTTTTTATCAGATCTGACTGGTTTTTTGCTCGTTATCTTCACTTTCGGTAGATACTAAGTCTTTTAGCTGTACAATTACAATAGAAGTTTTATTCTTTTTCAGAACCGTAAATTGATAATCTTCAGCTTCCAGCTTATCGTGGGTATTTGGTATCCGGCCAAACTTATCTATTAAATATCCGGCCAGAGTGTCGTATTGTTTATCTTTGTCAATCGGATGTGGCAACTCATCGTTAATATCAGATATGGCAGCGGTTGCTATCACAGAATAGATATTCTCTCCGGTCTGTTCTACAAACGGGATCTCGTTATCGTATTCATCTTGTATTTCGCCGACAAGTTCTTCAAGTATATCTTCCATTGTGATGATTCCCTCTACACCGCCATATTCGTTCAACACCATTGCTATTTGCTGATGTTTTACCTGAAACTCTTTAAGCAACTGACCAATGCGTTTTGTCTCAGGAGTAAAAGAAACAGGGCGGACAATAGAGCGTATGTCTACCGATCCGCTAACGCGCATCTTTTTCAAAATATCTTTGAGGTGGACAACTCCTATAACATTGTCGATACTGTCTTCGTAACACGGAATACGTGAATAACCTTCTTCTATAACAAATTCCAGCGTTTTTTCGTCATAGTCGTTAGCATCTATAGATACTACTTGCGTGCGTGGTACCATAATCTGACGCGCAGTTCGTTCTGAAAAATCGAATGCGTTTTGTATTATGTCAAATTCGGCGCTATCTACCGTTCCGCTTTCTTTTGCCTGATCGACCAGATAGCGTAACTCATCGCTACTGTATACTTCTTGCTCCGAAACAACATGCAAGCCTATTGCTTTTATTACGAAATTGGCAACGCCGTTCAATACCCATATAAATGGGCGGCAAATCCAATAGAAACCATGTAGCGGATAGGCTACAGCCATTGTGGTTTGCTCCGAACGTTGGATGGCTAACGATTTAGGAGCGAGTTCACCCAATACAATATGTAATATGGTGATAATTGCAAATGCGGAAATCAGGGATATGGTAGAAAGTAGAGTGGGGGAAATTGTCAGATCGAACAGGCCTAAAGCATCCCTTATTATTTTAGAGACCACAGGTTCGCCTATCCACCCTAAAGCCAAACTGGATAATGTGATACCAAATTGAGTCGCAGCCAGATATGAATCTAAATGTGTGACAATATGTTTCGATAAGATTGCTGTTTTACTTCCGGCTTGAGCCTTTAGTTCTAATTGAGAAGATCTTACTTTGACAATAGCGAACTCAGCGGCGACAAAAAAACCGTTTAGAAAAACAAAAAAGAAAGTAACGAGTACCGAGAGAAATATGTCCATATTCTATATGAATGATAATAGTGCAAAGATAATATAAAAGTATATCCGTTAAATAAAAACGAAAAAATCTATCCTATTTTATATTATCTTTTTCATCTTAATTGTCAAATGAGTAGCATATTATCGTTTAAGGCGTAATATTTCAATCCAATAGTCGTCGGGGTCGTTAATGAAATAGAGACCCATGTCGTGATTTTCGTAACAAATACAGCCCATTTCTCTGTGAAACTCCCTGATCTTATCATAGTCCCCATCTACCCTGATGCATAGATGGCTTTCGTTTTCGCCAAGTTCGTAGGCTTGTGGATGATCTTTTAACCATGTCAACTCCAGGGAGAAAGACGTTTCGCCATCACCCAGGTAAACAAGTGTAAAAGCGCCTGTAGATGACTCCTTACGTCTGACTTCTTTCAGCCCTAATGCTTTTTCGTAAAATGCGATACTTCTATCGAGATCGGTAACGTTGATATTAAAATGATCGAATCTTCCTTTTATTTCCATAATTCTTATTAACTCTTAAGTGAAATACAAATATACGAAATATCAATCAGTAGTCAAAGGAGTTATCACTCGCCTGGCAAATTTAAATATTTAAAGATTCTTGACTACTTACTACTTACTACTTACTACTTACTACTATTCTGTATAGCTACTTCCATATCAGCTCTGGACTTGCTTTTAGTTACCAGATATACCCCTCCGAATATAAAGATAGCGGCAATTAGTTTCTCTATTGTGAATTTATCCATTCCCATATAAATGGCGACAGCCGAAGCTATCAACGGTTGCATATTATTGTACATTGATATGGTAGTCGGTCTGATTCTTCTTTGGGCAAACGGGATTAATAAATAGGCTATAAATGTGGCCCCAATCAAGGTAAATGATATAAGTAAAAACGGTGTTATGTCTGTCTGCCGGAATAGAGGGGCATTGAATACTTCTCCATAGCTGAAAGGTAATGCTGCCATGCATGCAAATAAAAACATCCATTTCATCATGGTTACAGACGAGTATTTCTCAGACAACGGACGTGTAATGACCAGATAAAACGCATAAAAGAACTGCGCTCCTGCAATAGCCATATTACCGAGCATGCTTGCTCCTTGTTCAATATCTCCATGATGACTCGAGTAAACCAAAAATATAGCTCCCGCAGCCCCGACAAATACCCCGCCGGCTTTCATCCACGTAATAGGCTCTTTGAGTACGATGGCAGCTATAATCATGGCAAATAGCGGACTGCTGGTTGTTATGATAGAGGCATCAACCGGTGATGTCAGGCCTAGTCCATAGGCAAACAATCCCTGATTGAACATCATACCGCATAATCCTCCGGCCAGTAGCATCAGCAGGTCTTTCTTTTCTACCTTTTCTTTTGGTAAAAACAGTGAAACGAACCAAAAGGCCAATGCCCCAAACGACATGCGTAAGGCTGTCATAGCGACGGGCGTAAGAAGCCCTTCTGCAAACAAGTATTTATTGATGGGTATATTCAATCCGAAAATCAATATAACGACTACCATTATAAGATTCCCTTGTTGTTTCTTTCCCATTATTTTTTACTGATTTGGTTTATTTGTTTGTTTTGAAGTTTCGAGAAGAAAACGAGCATACATATAGCTCCTGTCATAGCGCAGAACATATCCGACTGGGTATCCCACTCGTAACCTTGCATACCTAAAAAATCTTCAGCTCCATCTCCCGACCATATGGCAACAGCAAAAAATATAGTGAGGAAAAAGCAATATTTTTTCTCCATACTATTTGTATGTGTTGTAGGATACAACTTCTTCTATAGATTTTCGTTTCTTTTCGCGTAAAGGCTGAGCCGGATATCCGATAATTATATCCAGCACTACCCGCCTGTTGTCTGGTATATTTAAAAGCTTTTTCATTTTCGACTCGGCAAACCATCCGAGCATACAACTGCCCAGTCCTTCGGCTTTGGCTGCCAGGCAAATATGTGTAGCAGCAATGCCAATATCGAGGAATGCAAAGTGTTTATCTTTAACTATTCCGCCTATACCCGAACTGATGTTAACTTTTTCTTCTACGACAATGATGTGTACGGGAGCTTGTTTAGTAAAGTGGTTCATTCCCAATAAGCGGGCAGATGCCGCATCGGCTACCTTATTTTTCAATTCGGGTTCGTCTACCACGATAAAGTGCCAAGGTTGTGCATTACATGCAGACGGAGCCAGGCGTGCAGCCTCCAGTATACGCGCTATAATCTCGCGGTCTACACCACGGCTGGTATCATATGCACGGGTACTTTGCCGTCTTTTTACTAATTCGTAAAAATCTTTTTCCATAAAATCAAAGCTGAGTGATGCGGCTAATATATTTGCCAATAATATCAAACTCAATATTTATTACACTTCCTACTTTTATCTGATGGAAATTTGTATGCTCGTATGTGTATGGGATAATAGCTACTTCGAATGTATTGTTTGTAGGAACAACTACGGTAAGGCTGACACCGTTAACTGTTACCGAACCTTTATCTACGGTCAGATATCCTTTTTTCGCCATTTCGCGGTCAAACTCGTACTCAAACTTAAAATACCAGCTGCCGTCAGCTTCACGTATCTCCACACATTTGGCAGTCTGGTCTACATGGCCTTGTACAATGTGTCCGTCGAGACGTCCGTTCATCAACATACTGCGTTCGAGATTCACTTTGTCGCCTACTTGTAGCAATCCGAGGTTGGAGCGTTCGAGAGTCTCTTTTATTGCTGTTACTGTGTATTTGTCATCGTCAATGTTTACAACGGTCAAACAAACCCCGTTGTGTGCTACACTTTGGTCTATTTTCAATTCGTGAGTGAATGAACATTTCATTGTCAGATGCAGATTTTCTGCTTCTTTACGCAACGAAACTACTGTTGCTGCTTCTTCAACTATACCTGAAAACATAATTATTTTTGTTTTTATATTATAGGTACAAAGTTACGCATTAATTTTATCCTTTTAAGAATTTCGATGAGAATGATTTCCTATGCTCGTTTTCTCCTACGGGGATTGATTTTACTGAATTCAATAATGAAGTATTTTATATTCCCGTCGATTATTGTACTTTTATAAAAAATGAATAAATGGTTGTAAATGCTTAAAACTAAACTGCAAATTGAATGAATATAAAAAGAAAGCAAGGGAACGTCTCTTATCCGAACAGGGGATTTACCATCGCGGTAAGCGTTGTATAGAACCCGAAGCGGTATTTGCCCAGATAAAACACAATCATCAGTTCAACAGGTTAAGGTTAAGAGGATTACAGAAGGTGAAATTAGAGTTTACTCTGGTGCCTATTGCTCATAACTTGAGAAAATGGACGAATACTGCTGTCTTTAATCGACTTTTGACTAAAATACTGTCCCTTTGTAGACTATTTATGAATAACAAAAGAACTAATCATCATATCATCTCAAATATAAGAGGAATCGACACTGCTGACAAAAAAAGAAGGCATCTCGCTTTTGAGACACATCCTTTTTCATATTCTTATTTTTGACACAATCACTTCGAAACTTTAAACGAGTATGAAATAGTAGCTATGGAGTGATCTATAAGGCTAGATAAATTAAAACCTATCGGATAAACATTACTGAAATCATTCTTCGCGAGAGTATCTTTATATGCATTCACTGCATCCATATGGCCTTTCTTTATTTGTGCCTGATTATCATTATTGAAATAAACATAACTAATATCGGAGGTATCGATAAGACGACTTTCTTCTGCCGATAAAGACTGTCCTGATATTACTTTATTTATAGCTGACTTAACATCCCCGAAATAAGTATCTGACTCTACAATTAAAAGACCTACCCTACCATAATATACTGAACTAACATAGGCCACACCTTTGTTTTTGTCTACTTCTTTGAGCTCTTCTTTAATCAATTGGCTCAGAATATCCATATCAAGACTGAAACATGTTTGTTTGAAAGAGAATATCAATCCATATTTCTTTGTCATTTTCTCTGTTTTATAGGAAGAACCCGATACTACTTCATCTAGCTTTACTCCCATATTAGCGATGCCTAAGGTATACAATCGCCTATAAGTATAAAATTCAATTGTTCCATTATCAGAAATAAAAGATAGATTTTGAGTCGGTTTCTTATTTATTATTTCTTGGGCATACGCATTCTGTTCATTCAACGAAGGTACATAGGTTTTCGATTTTATACCACTTGCTATAGCTGACGTTGAGATAGTAATCGGGTTAAATGTATAACCTGTAAACTCAGGAATATTTGTAACTGAACCAGCATTATAGCTAAGCAAGTTGCCTAAATATATTTTATTCTTAATATCAGGATTTACAAACAGATTGAAAACGTTTATGTCGTAGCTATCCAATGCTCCTGTAAAACTAACATATTTCAAAGAAAATATTGGTAGAGAAGGAGTCCATATAACATCTTTAAGACCAAACTGACTGATATTCAAAATTTCACTTTTCGCTGCGCCAATGAAAGTAAGACTTGCCCCCCTTCCTATCGGTTCTTTATTCTCAGCTACTGAAATAGTTATCTCTGCGGACTTATCTCCCGACATAGGATGAACAGTAAGCCAAGTAGGCACATCCTTAATCGTCCAAGGTCTGTTAGTTGTTAATTTTATTTTTTGCTCATCCCCTATGATACCTATTGATAAAGAATTTTTACTAAACTCTATGAAGGGATCCATATCATAGACACCCAACTGCTCTACCTCAAGAGTCTTAACTGCATCACCACATGCAAATACTAAGGTAGCTTTTCGCCGTTCTAATTCTACATTTTCTGTAACGACAATCATTATCTCTGCATCGTAATCTCCAGAGGAAAGACTAACTGATATCCATTCGGGTACATCTGTGATAGACCACTCTCCGCTTGCCACGAGCTTTACTGACTCTTGTCCGCCTTTCGTGTCAATCACAACTGAATTTTTGTCTAGTTCGATAGAAAACTTTTCTTTATCATCGTTGTCACATGATATAAGAATCAAGCTAATTAGAAATAGGAATAGTTTATTTTTCATGAGTATCTTAGCTGTATAATATTAGTTTTTTCATCTCGCGCATTAAACCAGATAGTTAAGCATGTGCGAATCTAAGTCTGCAATAAACCCAGTAGAGCACTTACAAATTTACAATTAAATAATTAATTCAGTTAGGACTAAACAGCCAAATTTTAGTCTTAATTTACATCACAAAATAATTGCTATTTCACTGAGAAAACTTATATGTCAGCATCAACCGGCCTTCTGATGTCTTTGAAAAAACATCGGGAAAGTATTTGTAGTTAGTATCACGAATATAATTGTAATAAATACCTGATAAATACAAATGCTTACTGACTTTCAAATCTGCTCTCAGGCTTGTTGCATGCAGAACCGCCTGTGATTTATCTCCCTGATAATCGAACTCGTGAACGTCTATATTTTCCCAGTCAATATCTTTCGGATAACCTCTCCATGTAAACATACGATAAGATTCGTATGTTCCCGATATGCTGAATTTATCTTTGTATGCCCAGTTAAACCCGGATTGAAAGCTAAAACCGCTCGCCAGATTATAGTTACGCATATCCACCACATAATGATCGCTAAGAGATGCACCCATCAATACCAGATTAGCATGGGCGTATGCATTAAAACTGAAGTTTTTCGTCCGATTGCTCTTATATATAAGTCCGGCGCCGAAAGACGCGGGAGTACAAAATTTATACGGAATTTTATTTGAGACATCAGAGATCGTATCCGAATCGTAGTAATCGAAATGCTGATAAAAACCAAGGCTAAGAAAGTCTTTCTTAGTATCTATGAGGTTTGTCACATAAAGACGTCCGGTTATATTCAACTGGCTCAGCAAGGGTTGAGAACCGTGTATGTTCACATTACTCTTAAATATGAAATAATCGTATGGTTTCTCATTTTCGCCGGCAAAACGGTCTCCGTATTCGATATTAATATCTATAGCTGCCCCTACCCCTTTGTCCAATATTTCACCTTTCAGTTCTAAAGCTCTAACACCTGTTGCTATTTCTACAGCCACATCAGGTATTCCAAATTGTTTACCTGTAGCAGGACGTACTCTCCATGCATCTCCATTTATAATACGTGTCAGTCCGCGCATTGGGGAGATAAGAAACCCGGCCAACTCGCGCCCGAAACGATTGGCTCCCACACGCCTGTCATCCAATACGAGGTCGGACGTGCGATATAATGTTTCGCCCAATGCCAGTCCTCCCACGGGAGTAGCTATTATATCATTGAAAGAAGGATATTCGTTTTCCATAAAGAGTTCCCAGATAGCGCTTCCACCCAATGAGAAAAGTCCTGATTCCCAATAGTTATAACCTCTAGCCCTGGCAGAATTAAAATACAAACTACCATGATACGGGTGTAAGAACATATTATTTCCCATATCATCGTTATCCCATACCCAACCATGAGTCAAGTTTTTCTTGATAGTCTTCATATCGATATAGGCATAATCTTTGTTACCGACATAACGGTTAAACGCCCATAAACCCATATTGATGGAAAACACCTGTGTAGCAGCTCCCCATCCGTTTTTTTTAGAATAATAGGAAATATCCAGCGAATCTGCCGGTTTGGGCGGAACTACCGATTTACGTATAGCAAACTGAGGGTAGACATACACTGCTGATATAAACAGTATGACAATAAATATAAGTTTTCTGAACATCGGAAAAAGATATATTTTTTTAACATTAGAGCGACAAATATAAAGAATAAAAGGCGATAACCTTATCCTACTACAATAAACAAAATATCCATAGTTATGTTTTATAATGGGATTCATAATTTTAATATCGCATATTCCTTAATCTGAAAATAAACAGTAAATTTGTGGATATGATAAAACAAATTTTATTGGTAGGAGCCGGAGGAGCAGTGGGTAGTATTTTACGCTATCTTACATCTGTCTTTATGGTTAAGGCCGATTCTTTTCCATTGGCCACTTTTGCTATCAATATCATAGGCTGTTTTTGCATCGGATTATTTATCAATCTGATTCCGACCTCAAACAGTATGCGTTTTCTACTTATTACCGGATTCTGCGGCGGATTCACCACGTTTTCTACATTTGCAAGCGAAACCTTAACATTGTTCAATAACAATCAGATATTGCCTGCCCTGCTCTATACCCTGGGGAGTTGTGTTCTGGGTATCGGCGCTGTATGGCTGGGTATGTATATTACAAAATGATCTCTTTTTAGAATATTAACATATAACCGTGTGAAAATATTCTTCTCAAACCGTCTATAATAAGTAAAGAAAATATACAACAATATGAAAAAGCATTTATTAACCGGGCTATTCTTTTTATTGAGTATCTATATGATGGCACAAACATCCAATAATAAATACGAAGCCGAATGGAAACAGGTGGCAGCACATGAGCGAAACGATCTGCCTCAATCGGCTATTCAGACTGTTAATACAATTCTTGAAAAGGCTATAGCTGACAAAAACAATATGCAAGTGATAAAGGCCCTGATATACAAGAATAAGTATAAACGGCAAATAGATAATAATGACAACAAAGGGATCTTCACCGGCCTGCAAGTATTGGCAGATCAGGCCACTAACCCTAGTGAGAAAGCTCTGCTATATTCTATGCTGGCTGAGCTATATCTGGATTCCTATAATTCTGACCCATGGAATATTAACCGGCGCACAAAGTTGGTTGACCTCGTTCCCGAAGATATGGATGAGTGGAGCAGTAATATATTCAACAATAAGATAATTGAAAACCTCAACTTTTCTATAAAAGAAGTCGCCGAACTAAAAAAACATACGACCAAAGAGTACGATGATATTATCCTGATAGGCGCGGACGGAACGAAATATTACCCTACCCTGTACGATTTTCTGATGGATAGAGCTATTACGATAGCCAAAAGCGCTATAGATATAGGAAATGAAGAGTTTGATATTTCATCCACAGGACTAAAAGCAGAGCAACTTATTCTACCTGCCGGCGAATATATAAAACTGAATATCGACGCCGGAATCGATAAAAAACAAATAGTATGGCTGTATTATCAGCAATACATGAAAGACTTGTCAGACAGGAATCTGATACCCACTTTGATCTTTACGGAAATAGACAAGGCAGAATTTCTAAGAAGTCGTTCCGGTACATTGTCTGCGCAAGAAATTCAGGATGCATATATCCGTTTGGAAAAATTATACGAAAAAGATGAGACGTCGATAGAAATAATAGACAAGATCGTTAATTCCTATCCATATAACGAGGGAGATCCGAGGAAAATTAATGAAGAAAAATATACTTGGCTAAAAAAAGGAATACAGAAATATCCTAAATATGCAAGAATCAACTCTCTAAGAAACCAGTTACAAGCATTGGAAGATCCGTCTCTGAGAATTAACCCGGCACAAACAGTGATGTATCCCGATACTCAGATACAACTATCTGTTATTTATAAAAATACGCAGGCTTTGACTCCAAAACCTGTATTCAAGCTATACCGGGTAGAAAATGGAAAATATAGTTTGATAAAGAGTTTCAACCCCGATCTCAAATCTAAACAAACATACAACACCGACACTCTATCGCTAAGCATAGGCTCTCTGCCTGTCGGTAGTTATTGCTTCAGCACATATTCCGCCGATATGCTGGAAAAGCCATCTGTAAAAAAGCAGGACACCAACAAGCTCGACTTTGTTGTATCTTCTCTTACAACATTTACCCGTAGCTCTAATAAAGATGAGTATGAAATATTTGTTGTTGACAGGCTTTCGGGCAAACCCATAGAAGGAGCTACAATTAAAGTATATTCAAGCGACGATAATAAAAACAAGAATCAATTACGGGCTACTTTAAAGACCAATGATCTGGGATTTGCCGTCTATAAAGATACTAACAAACCGAAAGACAATTGGCGTTACAATATAGCGGACTATCACTATCAGGTAGAATATGGGAAAGATATTTATCAGGAAAGAGGAACTATAAATAGCAACTACAACTACCGTTGGACAAATTCCGAACCTACAACAAATTACGGGCTTACAGCAACCTCTATTTTTACAGACAGGGGCATTTACAGGCCGGGGCAAACCGTTTATTTCAAAGCTATTGTTTTAGACAGCGACTCTAAGCCAATAACCAATAAATATTACACAGCAAAACTGTATAACCGGAATAATGAGATTGTATCACAAAAAAATATCACTAGCAACGAATATGGCTCTATTGCCGGAGAATTTACTTTGCCTGCAACAGGATTGACCGGTTCATACCATATCGAGGTAAATGGAAATACAAATTACTTTACGGTAGAAGAATACAAACGCCCTACATTCGAAGTCACTTTCGATAAGGTAGAAAAAACGTATACATTCGGGGAGGAAGTAAAGCTAAAAGGCTATGCTAAGAACTTTTCAGGGATAAGCCTGCAAGATGCCGGTGTAAAATATACCATTACCCGCCAACAGTTCAATTTCTGGTTCTGGAGATCAAGCAGGGGCTCGCATTTCACCGACGGAACAGTAAAAACAAATGACGACGGTTCGTTTGAAATCATATTTACTCCGGAATCCGGCGACAGGCATAATAGTTTCTTGCGCCATTACAACGACAGGCAAATTTATACTTTTAACGTAACAGCAACCGTAACCGATGTAAATGGTGAAACACAATCGAATAATTACAGCCTCAACGTAGGGAATGTATCGATGGTAATCGACTTGGAAATACCTGAACAAATGGAAAAATCCGAAGATTACAAATTGAACATTGCTGCCAAAAACCTGCAGGGAACTGATATAGAAACAACAGGGACATACTCTGTATATGCATTAAATGACAGCAATGCTATTCAAAACAAAGTTCTTGACGGCACATTCAAGACAGGTGAGCAAACCAGCCTAAAGAACAGATTGCAAACCCTGACTTCGGGTAAATATCAGCTGCAAGTAACTGCAAAAGACAATACAGGGAATGATATTACAGAAAAGAAAGACTTTGTTATCTATTCCTACGGCGATAAAAAGCCTCCTTTAAAAACAGACGAATGGATAGTCAGGAAGAATACAATTTTTGGAAACAAACCGGTGGAAGTGATCTACGGAACCAGCGAAAAAGACAGGTATATTCTGTATCAGTTATTCAATAATGACAAAATATTCGAACGCCGCTATGTAAAATTCAGTGAAGAGAATCAGAAGATTTACGTAATGTACAAATCCGAATATGGAGATGAAGTATATATGTCGTTTACCTCTGTATCGGATGGCGTATCTTCGACAGAGAATATTTTGTTGAAAAATGAACAAAAAACCACAGATACCAACCTGAATATTAAACTCGAAGTATTCCGCGACAAGCTTCGTCCGGGACAAGAAGAAACATGGACGATAAGTATTAAAGACAAGGATAATAAGCCTGTAAAAGCTGAATTATTAGCCTCCATGTACGACACATCTCTGGATAAATTATATCCTTATACCGCTTGGGCACTGAACCGTCCGTATATCCACAAGGTGTATTTATATCCGATGGATTTTCAACAAAGCTATTCTTATGTTGGAGACAAATGGTTTGTTATTGGAAAAAGAATTGAACCCTTAAAAGTACCGTCTTTGACTTTCGACCGGATCAATTGGTTCGGATATTTACCCGATTATTCTTACAAAGACAGGATGTTATCTGTAGGCAGAAGTAAAGGCTATGTTGGAGCTTTCGCCGTTGGGGCTGTAAGTAACATAAGACTACGAGGGGTATCCTCTATGGATAAATCAGTTGCTAAAGCCGAAGTCTTGAATGACAGCGTCATGTCAAATATGGCTACTCCACAAGCTGTGACAGAAATCCAGATGGATGGAGGTACTTCTACCCCTCAAATCCGCCAAAACTTTAACGAGACAGCCTTTTTCTACCCTCAATTGCGGACAAACGAAAAAGGAGAAACACTTATTTCGTTTACCGCGCCGGAAAGCAATACTACATGGCGTTTCCGTGCATTGGCACACGATAAGGGCGCACGTGCAGGCACATTAGAACAGATGGTGGTGACTCGCAAAGAATTGATGGTGACGCCAAATATGCCTCGCTTTATCCGCCAGGGAGATAAGACGAATATTTCTACAAAGATATCGAACCTGTCGGAAGGAACTATTTCAGGAGAAGTACATATCGAGTTCTTCGATCCCGTAACCGATAAAGTTATTGATCTGAACATACCGAACCCGAAACAATCATTCTCAATAGAAAAAGATGCGTCAACTTCGGCTAACTGGACATTCGATGTGCCAAACGATATAGAATTGTTGGGCTGCCGCATAGTTGCCCAAAATGCTACTTTCAGCGATGGAGAGCAACACGTTTTAGCCATATTGTCGAATCGTATGCTCGTAACAGAAAGCATGCCGATAGACATTCGCAAAGCGGGAACAAGCACATTTACGATGGACAAATTGCAACAAAATAACTCCTCCACAATAAATAATTATCGCCTGACTTTGGAATACGCCTCCAATCCTGCATGGTACGCCGTACAAGCATTACCAACTATGAGTAACCCGACAAACGAAAATGCGGTAAACTGGTTTGCAAGTTACTATGTGAATACATTGGGTTCGTCCATCGTCCGCCAATATCCTAAGGTATCGGCAATGATACAGGCATGGCAAAAACAAGGAGCAGACAAGCAAACATTGGCTTCTAAGCTGCAAAAAGACGAAGAATTGAAATCTGTCCTTTTAGAAGAAACGCCGTGGGTGCTGGATGCCAAGGATGAAACAGAACAAATGCAACGGCTATCCTTGTTGTTCGACCTGAATAATACAAAACAACTGACCGATGCCGCTACACGGAAATTAGCCGAACTAATGGACAACAAAGAAAATGCATGGTCGTGGTACAAAGGTCTGTATCCCAGCCGTTCTATCTCGCAATATATTCTTTACGGATATGCAAAACTGCAACAGGTAGGACAGGTGGAATATTCCGCGCAAATAAAAACAATGCAGATGAATGCGTTGAAGTTTATAGACAAAGGAATAGATGAGGACTTCAAGAACCTGAAAAAATATAATAAAGACTGGGAAAAGACAACCTATGTTTCTACCAACCAGATCGAATTTGCTTATGTACGTTCGTTCTACCGCGATATACCTGTTAGTAAAGAAGCCCGTGAAGCAGAACGCTTCTACACCGGCATTGCAGCTAAGAACTGGACGAAGCTGAATATGTATGAACGTGCCCTGTTGTCTATGGTTCTAAAACGGAACGGGGACAAAACAACAGCTAACCAGATCGTAAAGTCTATCAAAGAAAACGCTGTAAAAGACAAACTCGGTATGTATTGGGCGAATAGCCGTGGCAATGTGTTTTTATCCATGTCGGCGGTTAGTATCCACACATTCATTATGGATGCACTGAAAGAAGCAGATTCTACCAATGAAGAGATGAATCAGATGAAACGCTGGCTTCTCAACCAAAAACGCACACAGGTATGGGAAACAACCCACGCATCCATCGATGCCATTAGTGCCCTGCTAAGTACAGGTTCCGACTGGTTTACCGGAGAAACATCTCCGGCAACAATAAAAGTGGGTGGACAAAAAGTCGAGCCTGAGAAAAAAGAATTGGGAACAGGCTACTTTAAACAGAGCTGGGATAAATCAGAGATAAATAAAGATATGGCCAAAGTAGAGATAAAAACTTCCGGTTCCGACCCTGCTTTTGGAGGATTATATTGGCAATATTATGAAAGTCTGGACAAGATCACGGCGCAAAAAGGCGATCTGAATATAGAGAAACAGTTATTCAAAGAAACAGTTGATGCTTCGGGCAAAGGGCTGGCGCAAGTCACAGAGGAAAATGCATTGACGATAGGTGATAAAGTAATTGTACGATTGACCATAAAAGCAGACAGGGATATGGAATTTGTACACCTGAAAGATATGCGGGCTTCATGCTTCGAGCCTCAACAGGTAATTTCAGGTATCAGATGGGCTAACAGCCTGATCTATTACCAATCGACAAAAGACGCATCGACTAACTTCTATTTCGACCGCCTGCCAAAAGGCACGTACGTGCTCGAATATCCGGTATATGTAAACCGTACCGGAGAATATGCCAATGGTATTACAACGATCCAGTGTATGTATGCACCTGAGTTTGCATCGCATACACAGGGCATAAAAGTCACTGTAAAAGAGAAATAATCTTATCAACTGCTATCCCGTAAAATAAACTATGGGATAGCAGTTTTAAGTTCTGTATAAAATTTGTCGCCGCGTTTTGTCATGCTGACCATAGGGAAGCATCTCCTCTATCAAACAAGATCCTTCCCTATGGTCAGGATGACATGCGACAATAAATATTTAGATTACTTATATCCTACAAACTGTCACAACTATGGATAAAATACAACACTCATTTATCATCCTGATATTATCTCTTACTTTTATCATGTGCAATGCCGGTAATAAAGAAAATCAAAAGCAGGAACAAGCCACGAAGGAAAATAAAGAGATAGTTGAGAAGCAGGCCCTCCTATCGCGCCTGAAAGCCAAAGCAGATACAGCTAAGGCATTTTGTAAACAAAAAGGGCTGAACACCGAATATTGTTTTCTGGTCGATTTCAGTATCCATTCGGGAAAAAATCGTTTTTTCGTGTGGGACTTTGTGAAAGATACCATCAAGTATGAAAGTTTGTGCTGTCATGGTTACGGGATGAAAAGCACACAGGCAAAACCGGTGTTCAGTAATGTAGAAGGAAGCTATTGTTCGTCATTGGGCAAATACAAAATGGGGGTTCGTTCGTATAGTCAGTATGGAATAAATGTCCATTACAAGATGCATGGCTTCGACAAGACTAATAGTAATGCGTTCAAGCGCTGGGTAGTATTGCATTCACATACCCCCGTTCCGGATCATGAAATTTACCCAAACCACTTACCTTTGGGATGGAGTCAGGGCTGTCCTGTAATAAACAACGAGATAATGCGTCAAGTAGATACGTTGCTAAAGAATGTAAAGAATGTAAAGAAACCAATATTGTTGTGGGTGTATATTTAAATTGATGAATATACCGAGACCTTTCCAAAGTTTCGATTATTTCTTACTTTTGTGTCCTATTTGCTATAATGTAGCTATGATGAGGTACTTATATTTTTTTATCATATATTTTAACTCCCATGTTTAGAGAAGTAAGAAGACAAAACAGAGTACTCGAAGATAAAAACCGGATAAGCGCACTATTGAATGAATCGGAATATGGATTCCTCAGCCTCGGAACAGGCGAGAATGGTTATCCTTATGGTATACCTTTAAGCTATGCTTATGATGAGTGGGCAAACAGCCTCTATTTTCACTGCGCTCCCGAAGGGCACAAACTAGATGCAATAGCAAAGAATGATAAGGTTTCTTTTTGCATTATTGGCATCACTAAACCCATTGCCGAACAGTTTACCACACTGTATGAAAGTGTAATTATATTCGGCACAGCCAATACTCAGTTGAATGATGATGAAAAACGAAAAGCCTTACGATTACTTGTAAAGAAGTATTCACCCGGATTTGAAGAAATCGGAGAGAAATATATGGACAAGTCTTGGGACAGGACAGCAGTCTTCAAAATAGAAATAGAGCATATCACAGCCAAAGCCAGGTATTCATAATCATTCTATTATATCAAAAAGAACATACTATCTTGAAAATGTTATTCCGGTCGTGAAGTTAAATAATAAAAACAAAACAAAACGACTAAAATATTTATCTCCACATATATATTTACAAAGAAAGTAACTAGCTTTGCAAATCTTTACAAGAATTATATTTTAAAGATGAAATATTCCTTTAATTTACAGATTGTGAGTGCACCCAATAATTCTTATTTCGGAAAGGTTATTCTATTTATTATAGTCTCCACAACGTGCTTTCTGGTACTGAAAGCCGTATTGCCAAACCGCTTATTTCCTGAGCAAGTAGCAGCGACAGAAAATATCCTTGTAGACAGCATGATGATCAATGCAATAAATGACACGTTGGATATTGTAGAAAACAACCCTACAGTAGAGCCGGATTCGGTTCATGCAGAAGGAGTAAGCATCGATGAAAGTATAGATCCATCAATCGAAGGCGACGGATACCAAAATTTAGTACGCTTTTATGCAAAACTGCATAAATTAGAAAAAGAAGAATCGGGAACAGTACGCATCGGATATTTCGGAGATTCGATGAACGACGGGGACTTCATTGTACAAGATGTTCGCAGCGAGTTTCAGGAAAACTATGGTGGCCGTGGAGTCGGCTTTGTAGCCATATCCTCTCTATCAGCTCTATCCCGGGGTTCCATATCGCACCAATATTCAAAAAACTGGACCGTTCAATCATTCTTGAAAATAAAGAAACCAACCAGTCCGTTCGGAATAGACGGACAAGTATTCTTTGCGAAAGATGATCCTAACCAGACGTATTGGGTGAGATATAAAGCTCAGTCTCAAAAACATTCTACAGATCTAAACAATCCCGTATTATTTTATGGACGTTCGCACAACGAACATGCTTATATATCTGTTAAAGCAAACAAGGATTCTGTATTGAACAAATCGCTTACACCTAACAATCTTCTGAACACACTTAGTGTTATATCTCAGGATGTTAAATCATTACAAGTCGATTTTCACAAAACGGATTCAATACCAATTTATGGTTTCAACTTCGATGATGGAAAAGGTGTTCATGTCGACAATTTTTCTATGCGGGGAAATTCGGGATTACCACTCTCTATTTTGAACCCATCATTGATGAATGCTTTTGATAAAGTGCTAAATTATGACCTTATCATTCTTCAGTACGGAGCAAATGTACTTGGCTACGGTTCGCTGAATTACAGTTGGTACGAAAAAAGTATGACAACAGTTGTAGCAAATCTGCGTCAATGCTTTCCTAACGCCGATATACTAATTATCTCTACGGCCGATAAAGCATCAAAGATAGATCAGACAATGCAGACTGCCCCGGCTGTAGTCCCTTTAGCAAATGCACAACGTAACTATGCCCGTAAAACAGGTTGTGGCTATATTTCCCTGTATAATCTGATGGGAGGAAACGGATCGATGGTAAAATGGGTGGATGAATATAAGATGGCCAATAAAGACTACACCCATTTCAATATGGCCGGATCGAGAAAAATAGCAAAACTAATTTACGGAGAGATAAACAAGGGCTATGCCAAGTATAAAACTAAACAAGAGTAAGAAAAGACTTTGCCGATGATGTTATTGAAAAAATTACTGCCTGTTTGCTTTCTTCTATCAACGATAATGCCTTTGACGGCACAAAGTAAAGAAGATAGCAGGGGAAGTATATTTGCTAACCAGCCGTTACTATCACCGATATTTGAAAAGCTCTACAATCTGGAAAAAAATAAAAAAGGCAAAATAAACATTGTGCACATCGGAGATTCACATATTCAAGCCGATTTTTTTACAAACACCATCAGAATGGCTTTACAAGAGAAATTCGGGAACGGAGGATTTGGTTTTACATTCCCATACAGCTTGGTCAGAACCAACGGAACTTACTATGTCAAATATGTCAGTAATGCGCCATGGGAAAGCCTTAAGAATATTTCACCGATAGCCGATGTTGGCGTAGGATTAAGCGGAATTGCCCTTTACACTTCGTCTCAGGATTTTATGCTGCAACTATCTGCTCGTGAAGAATACGAGTTTAATCGTATAAAAATCATATATCCGGATGAGCAAGCCCATTACAGGATGTCGGTGACAGCCGATGCTCTGGAGGTATCAGGAGGGAGCACATCGGGAATATCGAGTGGCACGGCTATAAAATATCACACAGTAAAAAGTGGTGAAAGCCTGTCTGTTATAAGCCGGAAATATGGAGTAACGATAAATCAGATAAAATCCGCTAACGGAATGAAGTCTAATCTCATAAAACCAAAACAAAGACTTAAAATACCCGGGAAAGGAAAGGCTAAAGTAGTGAAAGCCGTAACCCGCGAGACAAATATAAAAGAAGAAGAACTTGATTTTGTAGATCTGGCAACCAGACCATATTGCTCTTCATACACCAGCGATTCTTTACTGGACAGAATCACAATACTACCCGACAAAAAGAGTGCAATGTATAACCTCAACGGATTTGTTATCGAAAACGACAAACCGGGTGTAATATACCACGCAATTGGAGTAAATGGGGCAAAAATGTCAGACTACAATAAATATCCGCTTTTCTTTAAGCAACTCCCCCTTTTGGAGCCTGATCTTATTATTCTGTCTTTTGGGACAAACGAATCATACGGAAAGCTTTCCGACACAGAATATACATACCAGTTAGCCGAATTTGTAAATAACATAAAAAAACTGAATAGCAAAGCTACAATTTTGGTTATGACTCCGCCACCGTCATTATTCCCGCGCCGGCGCACCAACCCTTATGTAGCATCATACAGTATAGCCCTAATGGGATTGACTAACCTACCCGTATGGGATCTTTTCTCTCGTATGGGTGGAGAATCCGGTATAAGGCCACGTGGAGAATATTCGAAGATGATAGCCCGCGACAATGTCCATTACACAACACAAGGATATGAAGCGCAAGGGCAGTTATTTTCATCAGACTTTATTGACGCATACAACTATTTTAAAAGTACGAAGAATTGAAAGAATTATTAGACAAAATCAGCAACATATACTTACCTGATTACATAGACGATCTGATACAGGAGTTCGGACATATATTTGTATTCAACCCCGAGAACCGGTTACTTTTCAATAGTGCTTTTTTCTTGGGATTCTTTCTTGTTTTTTATATCATTTATGTTGCCGGCGCTAAACATGATCATTTCAGAAAGTGGTATCTGATTGCCTTCTCTTTATATTTTTATTATCTGGCCGGAGGCGATACGATCGCGATCAATCTGTTCGGCTTCCACTTTAATTTAAACTATTTCATATTACTGGTCATCTGCGCGGTCGTCACGCATTTGCTGGCTAATAAGATGTATTACACCGAAAAGCGATCGGCTCAAAAGTTTCTGTTAATACTGATCATAGCAGGCAATCTGCTGATGCTGGCCTATTTCAAATACACCAACTTCTTTATTCAAAATCTGAATGCTCTTTTCCATGGCGATTTTGCTTTGCATAATATAATATTACCCATCGGAATATCTTTCTTTGTCTTCGAAGCCATCAGCTATGCTGTCGATTTGTATCGCAAACAAATGAAACCTGCCGGTTCGCTATTGGATTTCTGTTTCTATATCACGTTTTTTCCTAAGTTGGTAGCAGGACCTATTATCAGGGCAAAGGATTTCCTGCCTCAAATGAAAAATAAGCTGCACCTTACCAAAGAGGATGCAAGCGCTGCCATATTCCTGATACTAATAGGATTAATTAAAAAAGCCATAATCTCGGACTACATATCCACCAACTTTGTTGACAGGGTATTCGACTCCCCCATGAGCTATACAGCATTTGAGAACCTGATGGCTGTATATGGATATACCCTCCAGATATATTGTGACTTCTCGGGCTATTCGGATATAGCTATCGGCCTCTCATTATTGATGGGATTCCGTATACCGCCGAACTTCCTGACACCATATAAATCTCAGTCCATTACTGAATTTTGGCGCCGTTGGCACATATCTTTATCGTCATGGTTACGCGACTATCTGTATATATCTTTAGGAGGAAACCGTAAAGGAAAAATAAGAACGTATATCAATTTATTTCTGACTATGCTCATAGGCGGGCTTTGGCATGGCGCTTCGTGGAAATTCGTTATGTGGGGCGGACTACACGGCGGTATTCTTGGCGTAGAGCGCTTCTTCAAGCAATTTATCAAAGTACCCGATAACCGTTTTACCCGTATTATCTGCATATTGTTTACGTTTCACTTTGTAGCATTCTGTTGGATATTTTTCCGCGCCGATAGTTTCGAATCGGCAGGAAATGTAATATTAAACATCGGTAAACTTTCATTTTCCCCAAATGAATGGCTGACAATACTTGCAGGATATAAAAATGTATTCATCCTGTTGGTAATAGGTTATATAATGCATTTTCTACCGGAGAAGTTTGTAAATTCGGTCAAAGCCGGATTTAACAATACTCCGTTAGTAGTAAAAGCCGCAATAGCCGGATTGGTATTCTGGACAATATTCGCTACTGCTTCGAGCGGCCCGCAGCCGTTCATCTACTTCCAGTTTTGACAACCATATGAAGATTCATTATTTCAATCCGGGACACGAAACGGCTGTTCACAATGGCTCTCCATATTACACAGTTCCTGCAAATGTTGCTATCATGCAACGGGAATTAGCCTATCTCCCGGCTTGGTATGGCAATAAAGAAGACCTTGTACTGGTAGCGGAACCAAGCAGTTATTTTTCGTTCCTTAATAAAAAGATCCGCGATCTTCCGCAGGCCATAACAGAAAGTGAACTCACGGAACGTCAGAATGCAGATGTTTCTTTGTGGGGAATATCGCCGCAAGCCATTCATTTTTTCGATATGCTAAATAAGGAATATCAAGCCGGTCTAAATATCCCGGAATGGCATAACGAGTATAAAATTCTCAACAGCAGATTAAACGCTAAAGAATGTCTTTCGGTGATAATAAGACAAATATCTCAAATACAAGATTCTATTACACCTCAGTTTTATACAGAATTAAAAGAAATAGATAATGCTGTCAGGCTTTCATCGGAACAATTGTTGGCTAAAGCTCCGTATTCATCTTCGGGAAGAGGCCTCCTTTGGTTGCCAACCGGCGGACTAACCCGGACAGAGAACCAGATACTGCACGGAATATTGAAAAAACAAGGCTCTGTTTCTGTTGAACGGGTTGTGGATAAAGAAACAGACTTTGCTATGGAGTTCCTGTCTGATGGAGAAGGTACTATCCAATTCGCGGGATATTCTCTGTTTGCGACAAATAGTAAAGGAGCCTACGAATCGAATTATATAGCCTCTCAGCAAAATATAGAAAAGGAACTGATACAATATATTCCCGAAGATTTACTCGACAAAGTGAAGCAAGTCCTGGCATCTGCATTGAAAGAGAGATATGCCCGGTTATACAAAGGATGTATAGGCGTGGATATGATGATATATACAGATGAAGGCGAATACAAGCTGCATCCTTGTGTAGAGATAAATATGCGTTTCAATATGGGATACCTTACCCTGAGATTGTTTGAAAACTATATAACTCCAACTTCGCATGGCAGGTTTTATATCGATTTCAATCCTGAAGAAGGGAATATATACGGACAGCACAGGAGTATGCAACAACAATATCCTGTCGAATTTCAAAATGGAAAAGTAAGTAAAGGATACTTGTCTTTATGTCCTGTAAAAGAGCATAACAAATACAGGGCATACATACTGATCGACTAAACAGTGGGTAAGCTCATTCCCGTAATTTTCCGGTATAAATCGAGGGCGTACACATCCGTCATTCCGGAAATAAAATCCAATATGGATAAAATGCGTTGATATAGCATAGGTGCATCTGTCTCATATTGTTCGGGAATACGGCTTAAAATCAATTTAGAATATTTTGCATCGGGATTTTCGATAGCCGCGATAAATGTATCCAACAGGAACCCGATAATCCGGTGTCCCGCCAGTTCGATATCTACCACATCCTTTGTTTTATATATTTTCTTATAGCTGATATTGGTGGCTTCCTGATAGGCCTTATCGGGAAGGGATGATATATGTTTAATAAGCGCACCTTCGAAATTACCGCTCAGTATTTGTTCTTCTTTATCTATAAATACGCGGACGCATTCATCAACAAGCAAACCGATCACACTGGAACGCAGATAAGCGATTTGTTCGTTTATATCGCTTACCACTTCCATTGTTTTATACATCTTAGCCTGCCTGTCTTCTGTGAAGAAGTTCATAAAAAGCCCTATGGTCTGCTCTGTTGAAAGCAATCCCAGCTTATGCGCATCTTCCAGATCCATTATTTTATAACAGATATCGTCAGCCGCTTCCACCAGGTATACCAAAGGATGACGGGCATATTTCAACGGCGAATCTTGCACCGGCAACATTCCCAGTTCATCGGCTATTCTTTTGAAATCCTGTTCTTCGGCCTGAAAGAATCCGAATTTGCCTTTACCATTTGTAGCAATAGATGAATAAGGATATTTTACAATAGAAGCAAGCATGGAATATGTCATAACAAAACCACCGGGACGCCTGCCATTAAACTGATGGATGAGTAAGCGTATAGAATTGGCATTTCCTTCAAAATTGGTAAAGTCTTCCCATCGACCGCCTTCCTTTTCTATTCCCTCTTTCAGATGTTTGCCGTTTCCTTCGGCAAAATAACTTGTGATAGCCGTCTCTCCCGAATGCCCGAAGGGAGGATTTCCCAGATCGTGAGCAAGACAACCTGCCGCAACTATCGAGCTTATCTCTTCCAAGGCAGCGTCCAGATCCGGATATTTTTTTCTCAATTCCCGACCGGCTATAACCCCCAGAGAACGGCCAACGCTCGACACCTCGATACTATGTGTCAACCTGTTATGCACAAAAATGCTTCCGGGCAAAGGAAAAACCTGCGTTTTGTTCTGCAATCTTCGAAATGGGGATGAGAATATCAATCTGTCGTAATCACGTTGAAAATCGGTACGGTCATGATGCTTCTCATCATGGTATTTTTCCATTCCGAAACGTTTAGTTGATAAGAGTTGCTTCCAGTTCATATATAGTATTATAGATGTAAACAAAGGTAATCTTTTTTAGCATAAGCCTGTATATAATCAGGGCAACCGCATCAAAATTTTGACCCCTACCTTTCATTTTAACTAAAATGTAACAAACTTCTACAGTCATCAGTCAACAGTCATCAGTCAACAACTTGTATCTCGTATCTCGTCTACTCGTATCTTTTTAACTAAAATGTAACAAACTCTACAGTTATTTTTTAGCCGTTAGCCCCTTGCTCGCGCGGCTACCCTCTTTGTCATCCTGACCGCAGGGAAGGATCCCGACTACAGTCAGCAGTTAGCAGTTATCAGTCAACAGTGAACAACTCGTAACTCATGACTTTTTAACTAAAAAGTAACAAACTTCTACCTTTAGCAGTAGTCAGTAGTCAGTAGTTAGTAGTCAGTCAACAACTTGTACCTCGTATCTCGTCTACTCGTATCTTTTTAACTAAAAAGTAACATTTTCCCATAGTACATGACAAAAAATATTTTATATATATTTAAAAGGCTTATTATGTTGCCCTTACAGGGCACACTTCCTTCGGTTGTCATCTCTCCGGGGTGTTACCCCGGGCTGGAATATATCAGGCTTTCAGCCTGTTTCTTTCCTTGATGCCCTGAAGGGGCTACATAATATAGCCCAATGGCAACGCCTTGGGTGGGAAAACGAAATCCCCTGAAACCGCGCCCTGTAAGGGCAATATAAGATTTTGTAATATTTTTTGTCATGTACTATGCAAACTCCACACTCAGTAGTCAACAGTAAACAGTAAACAGTCGGCCTTTTCGTCATTGCGAACGGAGTGAAGCAATCCAGAGTATTGATTATTAATGGATTGCTTCGGGTAAACCCTCGCAATGACGTGCGACAGTCATCAGTCAACAACTTGTACCTCGTATCTCGTCTACTCGTATCTTTTTAACTAAAATGTAACAAACTCTACAGTTATTTTTTAGCCGTTAGCCCTTGCTCGCGCGGCTATCCTCTTTGTCATCCTGACCGCAGGGAAGGATCTCGACTACAGTCAGCAGTTAGCAGTCATCAGTCATCAGTCATCAGTAGTCAGTCAACAACTTGTACCTTGTACCTCGTCTACTCGTAACTTTTTTAACTAAAAAGTAACAAACTTCTACAGTCATCAGTCATCAGTCAACAGTCATCAGCCAACAACTCGTACCTCGTATCTCGTCTACTCGTAACTTTTTAACTAAAAAGTAACAAACTCCACACTCATTCTCAAATTCGCTAATTTTCAAATTATCAAATTATCACTATATCTATAGATAAAACTAACGCCGGACAATGTTTCACTCTTCGTTCTTCGCTTTCATCGCTTTGCGCCATTCTTAATTCTTCACTTTTTTGACGCGGTTGCCCTAGTATATAATATCATTTTTCTATTTTTAGTCCTATTTTAGTAAGAATAAAATTATAACTTTGCGCTTTCACTAATATTTTTCTATGAAAGAGCGCATTATAGTAAAAGTAGGCAGTCAGATACTTACCCGTAAAGACGGAACGCTCGATGTTACCCGCATGTCGGCTTTGGTAGATCAGATTGCCGAACTGCATAAAAGCAATGTGGAGGTAATACTCGTCTCGTCCGGCGCTGTAGCTTCGGGGAAGACCGAGATAAAGGCTAAAGCCAGACTCGACATAATATCCGCACGCCAACTATATTCTTCCATCGGACAAGTAAAACTAATCAACCGGTATTCTGACCTGTTTCGCCAACATGGCATTATCTGCGGACAAATATTAGTGACAAAAGAGGATTTCGCAACACGCCGTCACTATCTCAATCAGCGGAATTGTATGACCGTGATGCTCGAGAATAAAGTTATCCCAATAGTAAACGAAAACGATGCTATTTCGGTTAATGAGCTTATGTTTACAGATAACGATGAACTTTCGGGTCTTGTTGCGGCAATGATGGACAGCAAAAAGCTGATTATACTCAGCAATATCGACGGAATATTCAGCGATGCACCCGACAAGCCGGGATCGCAGATATACCGTGAAATCGATATACAGAAGGATAATATTGAGAACTCGATCCGGTCTTCCAAATCATCTACCGGACGCGGAGGCATGACAACAAAGTATAACGTTGCCCGCAAAGCTGCCGAAGAAGGTATAGAAGTAATCATTGCCAACGGTCGCAGAGACAACATACTGGTCGATTTAATCAGAGGAAAAGATGTTATCTCTACGCATTTTGTTCCTTCCAAGAAAGGAGCTACGAGCGTTAAGAAATGGATCGCTCACTCTGATGGATTCACCAAAGGCGAGATACATGTAAATACTAACGCAAGAGAAGTTTTACTTGGAGACAAGGCTGTAAGCTTGCTGCCCATAGGCGTTACAAAAATTACCGGTAATTTTGATGCTGATGATATAGTACGCATTATGGACGAAGCCGGTAAACAAATCGGTATTGGTCGAACCTCATATAATAGTGAAAAAGCAAGGGAAATAATAGGAAAGAGCAATAATAAACCCATCATACATTATGACTATATGTATATCGGGAAATAAATAATCATTAACTTTCGCCTTTATTTAAATAGATTTAGATATAAACAAAAATGGATGACTATCACCAGCCCACATTTCAACTCGTGGCAGAGGCAAGTAAAAGCCTTAACTTGTTAGAAGAAACAGAGATAAACGCAATACTGGAGGCTATTGCCAAAGAGACCGAGTCTAAGATTCATTATATCCTGGCAGAAAATCAGAAAGATTTGCAACGAATGGATCCGGGCAATCCGAAATACGACAGGTTGCTATTAAACGAAAACCGGATAAAAGATATCGTAAAGGACATGCGTAACGTTGCCTCCCTACCCTATCCCGTAGGAAAAACAGTAATGCATAAGATTTTGCCAAACGGACTTAATATTTCTAAAATAACTGTTCCTTTCGGCGTTATAGGAATTATTTTCGAAGCAAGGCCAAATGTTTGCTTCGATGTCTTTTCCCTATGCTTGAAATCAGGCAATGCATGCATCCTGAAAGGGGGCTCCGATGCCCGTTTTTCCAATGAAGCTATTACTGATATTATACGCAAAGTTCTTGACGAGAATGGTGTAAATCCTAATGTGTGCACCCTGTTGCCAAATGGACGGGCGGCAACAAGCGAACTACTTAAAGCCCGCGAATATGTCGATCTTATCATACCTCGAGGCGGTTCGGAACTTATAGAATATGTACGGAAAAACTCACATATTCCGGTTATCGAAACAGGTGCGGGTGTTTGCCATACTTATTTCCATAAAGAAGGAGATACAAAAAAAGGACGGGATATAATTACCAATGCCAAGACCCGCAAGGTAAGTGTATGCAACTCTTTGGATTGTCTTATTATCGATAAAGACAGATTGGATGATCTGAATTACTTGTGTGAAGACCTGGCGAAAAAAGATGTCATTATATATGCTGACAATGCGGCTTATGAAGCACTGTTCCAATATTACCCTTACGATCTGTTGAAAAAAGCAGATAAAGAGAGTTTCGGGACAGAGTTTCTGGATTACAAAATGGCTGTAAAGACCGTATCGAATATAGAAGAAGCCATCAATCATATATCCACTTACAGTTCGAAACATAGTGAGGCTATCATCAGTGAAGACAAAGAAGCCACAAAACTGTTTGAACGGCTAGTGGATGCTGCTTGTATTTACACCAATGCACCGACATCGTTTACCGACGGGGCACAATTCGGGCTTGGGGCAGAAATAGGTATCAGTACGCAAAAGATGCACGCTCGCGGCCCTATGGCTCTGGAAGAGCTTTGTACTTATAAATGGATTATAGAAGGAGACGGACAAATAAGATCATGAAAAAAAAGAAAAAAACTGACGGAAAAATCAAAATAGAAGATTATATAAAAGCAGTAAAGAAGGCTAACAGAGAAGAAGAACTATCTCGCTCGGCAGGATGGAAACGAATCACCAACATACATCAAAGCAAAAAGACATACAACCGGAAACGGGACAAAAAGAACTATACGGAAGAATAACCTTATTCTATCCGTTCTTTTCTTTATTATCTTTGCAATCAAGAAATAAATAACAAAAAATATTCTTATAATGAGAACGTACACGAATGTAAAAGATCTGGGCGACTTAAACGCCGCGGTGAAAGAGGCTCTTGAAATAAAGAAGAACCGGTATGCATACAAGCATCTTGGCGAAAACAGAACTCTGCTGATGGTATTCTTCAACTCTAGCCTGCGAACCCGGTTGAGCACACAAAAAGCCGGAATGAATCTGGGCATGAATACAATGGTACTGGATATTAATCAAGGGGCTTGGAAACTAGAGACTGAACGAGGTGTAATTATGGACGGTGACAAATCGGAGCATATTCTGGAAGCTATTCCTGTGATGGGTAGCTACTGCGATATTATAGGAGTACGCGCCTTTGCCCAATTTGAAAATAAAGAAGATGATTATCAGGAAAAAATATTGAATCAGTTTATCCGGTATTCCGGTAAACCTGTATTCAGTATGGAGGCAGCTACAGGCCACCCTTTACAGGCTTTTGCCGATCTGATAACAATAGAAGAATACAAGAAATCAGCTCGACCGAAAGTGGTTCTTACGTGGGCGCCACATCCGAAAGCTTTGCCTCAGGCTGTTCCAAATTCGTTTGCTGACTTTATGAATGAAGCCGATGTTGACTTTGTTATCACACATCCGAAAGGCTATGAACTGGACTCTAAGTTTATTCGTGGAGCAAAGATAGAATACGATCAAGATAAAGCTCTGGCAGGAGCAGATTTCGTATATGCGAAGAACTGGGCAGCTTATGCAGATCCTAATTATGGAAAGATATTGAGCAAAGATACTTCATGGACAGTAACAACCGGAAAGATGGCTTTGACTAACAATGCTTACTTTATGCACTGCCTGCCTGTTCGCCGTAATATGATTGTTAGCGATGACGTAATAGAAAGCCCGCAATCTATTGTAATACCGGAAGCTGCAAACCGCGAAATTTCGGCTCAGACAGTAATAAAAAGAATGCTGGAGAATTTGTAATTTTTACTATAAGAATATGAAAAAGGATGTGTCTCAAAAGCGAGATGCCTTCTTTTTTTGTCATTGGTCATTACTTTAAAATTTGACTTCTATTATTTTTAGGTACACTATCGTACAATCTATATATAACTAAATATATAAGTACTGGGGAAATTGTAAATAGTTAATGAAAAATATTTAAGGTGCTAAATGTGAAGTATAGTGCATACTTATGGAAATGGTTATCTCCTCAAAAAAGCCTGAACTTGTTACCGAACTAATCCCATAAAATTAATATACTTCATAAACTCAATAACTTTTATAAAGTCCTCTATAAGCGTTCGATAATCTGATACCTTATCGCACAGATCAATTTTAAAATCCCGTGTAAATTAATATATTACACGGGGTTTGTTTTAAAAATCAACTCCCAAAATAAAGAAACTATCTCTCCCTTATCTTAATGTGCAGACATATAATACTAAGGTATATATAAAAAATATCGTACTTTTGTTGCTGGAAAATTAAAAACAGATAATAATTATGATGAAGCCCCGTCTTGGTATGACTGCCCGTACAGGCGAGAAATGCCCTAAAAGTGGAGTTTGGAAAGTTATGGGAACACTAGAAACAGCGACTCTATCCGTTTCCAGAGGAAACAAGATGCCCCTGCATGGAAATAGAAGTGTAAACTGGAGATTGATTATAATGTTTTAATCTCAATCCTTTTTTGCTATTCAGAGGTAACTTCCGATTTATAGCTTAGGATAAAAAATCTTTTATTTTACTCTGCTCCATGTTTGTGTCCTACCAAAAGCTGATATTCCTACATATCCACGTACCTTGAGCTTGTCGTTACCGTCCAAAGAGATGGTACATTTATATAATTTACCAGAAACGGGGTCTAGTATTTTCCCATCGGAATATTCTTTACCATCCTTCTCTAAACCTTTTATAATGGTTAATCCTTGCAGGGGTTTGTTTTTATCCTGATCGGGGCAATTAGTGCACTTATCATTCTTCTTACTAGGGTTGAGTATCTCTATTATTTTACCATAGATTTTACCGTCTTTTTCTGTAATTTCTACGATTGATTTAGCATCTCCTGTCTTGTCATCAAATGTTTTCCATTTGCCGGTGACACTTTGAGCGCAAATAGAAATACTTCCGGACAAAAAAGCAAATAAAAAAAGTATCTTTATCTTTTTCATATATAGAATTTATTTATAATTAAAAATCTGTCATTCAAATACAATAGAGGCTGAACCAAACTTTAGGGACAGCCTCTTTAGTTTTACTTATTATATTGTTTTCTATATAATTATTTCTTCTTTCCTTGATTAGCCACGGCATCCATCAATTTTTTGATTTCTTCCGGATCTCCTAAGAAATAATCTTTTACAAGATTAAGATTATCGTCGAACTCAAAAACATAAGGCACAGCGGTTGGTAAGTTTAGGCTCACGATATCTTCGTCCGAAATTCCTTTCAGATATTTGATAATACCGCGCAAGCTGTTTCCATGAGCTGCCACAACGATTTCATCATGACACATCAACGATGGATAGATTACCTCCAGCCAATATGGGAGGATGCGCTCTACTGTTTCTTTCAAAGCCTCAGTTTCCGGAATGAATGCTTTAGGAACATCATTGTAACGAGGATCTTGGGAAGCCGAACGAGGATCTGTAGGATCAAGCGGCGCCGGTGGAACATCATAACTGCGTCTCCAAACAAGGACTTGTTCGTCACCGTATTTTTCCGCGGTTTCGGCCTTATTCAAGCCTTGAAGCATTCCATAATGCTTCTCGTTCAAACGCCATGATTTTTCTACAGGTATCCAGTCCAAATCCATTTGGTCGAGGATGTTATTCAACGTTTTTACCGCTCTTTTGAGGTATGAAGTGTAAGCAAGTGTAAATTTGAAACCTTCTTTTTTCAATAGCTGCCCTGCTTTTACAGCTTCCTGTAATCCTTGTTCCGAAAGGTCTACGTTGGTCCATCCGGTAAAGCGGTTTTCTTTATTCCAAACACTTTCCCCGTGGCGAATTAATACTACCTTTTTCATCTTTATTTACTTGTTTTAATTGTTACTTTTATTGTAATGCAAAGATATTTAAAATACTTGCAAGTTACAAGTCGCAAACGTTGTTAGTTATCTGACAAATACCCACTCTCTACCATCCGACAGCTGAGGGGCAAAAGTATATCCTTCCGTGTCAAAGGCTTTTAGATGTTCTATCTCTGTCAGTTTATTTTGAATAATAAAACGTGCCATCATACCCCGGGCTTTTTTAGCATATACAACGATCTGCTTATAGCCTTTGTCTGTATGCTGTTTAAATATTGGTGTTATGATCTTGCTATCTTTTGGTAATAACTTCTGATTTACAGCCTTTGCATATTCTTTCGAAGCCAGATTGATGAGCGTTTTATCATCGGCTTTCATCCTTTTAGCCAGATTTTTACTTATTGTATCGCTCCAAAAGTCATACAGGTTTTTCCCTTTATTATTAACTACAGGTATTTGCATTTCCAGTCGATATGGTTTAATAAGGTCTAGCGGACGTAATATCCCATATAGCCCGGATATATGTACCAAATGGTTTTGAGCAAAGTCCATATCCTCCTTTGTAAAGCTTTGAGCATCGAGCCCCTGATAGGCAATACCATTGTATGCAAAGATTGCTTGTTTTTGCGGTGTCCTGCTTAACGGGAAAGCATGGATATATTGATATACATTGTGGGCAAGTTGAGGATTTATACTCATCAACGATGATATATCACTTGCCGGGAGCGCCTCTAATGACTTATATAGCATTTTTGCCTCTTTGGGGTAGAGTGGGGTGGTAGACTCTTTTACCGGAGCCGGAGTGTCAAAGTTTTGTAACTTTGCCGGCGACATTATTATTATCATAGCCTGAAATTTTATTTACTACATTCTCAACAACTAAATCTAATTATTGTTTGGATAGCAGATATGAGTATTGATATCTACAAAGATAAGCAAATCCATTTAATCCGGTTATAGTTAGGGCAACCGCATCAAAAAAGTGAAGAATGAAAAATTAAAAATCGTTAGTTTGTATTTTATAAAAAAGAAAGATAAAGGAAACTCCAAATTGAATATCTTTCCTGGATAAAAAAGCTCCATCTGCTGCATTAACTTTTAATTAGAAAAAGACAGGATCTAATCTTCATATTAAGTACAGCAGATTACCAGGGTAAAAGCCAGAGAGTATTTAGGGCAGGACCCATTATCACGATTTTAGCCACTTTGGTGCGGAGCATAATAAATAATATATTATGCAAGTATACGGAATAGATTTATCAATGGAAAAATTTGATGTGAATTTTTTTGACGGGAGTGGAAAAGCAACAAGCAGGCTAAATTATTTGATGGAGTACGGCACGATAGCGGAGACCCTTTGTGTTTTGCAGATAAATCCATAGAATTTTACGAAAAGAACCGTATTCAACCAATCTCAAAAACCCTCGTATTTAGCGATTCCTTAAATCTTGATTCTATAAAGCAAATCAAAGACCATGTTGCCGGACGCATACATGATACATACGGTATAGGCACATTCTTTTCGAATGATGTAGGAGCAAAACCGCTGAATATCGTTATAAAATTGACAGACGTAAAACCCGATAAAAAAGACAAGGAATTTTTGAAAGCGGTCAAACTATCTGATGTTTCAGGTAAACATACCGGCGATGAAAGGGAGATAAAGTTAAGTTTGCAAACTCTGGGATTGGAATAAGCCTTTAAGGAGCCAAACGTTCTGTTTGCCAGCCATTTTTTGTCAGTAAATATTGTATCCTATCATGCAATCTGTCGGATCTTCCTTGCCAAAACTCTATTAAATGGGGCTTTAATATATATCCTCCCCAATTTTCGGGACGGGGTATTTCTGCTCCTTTAAATTTAGAGGAGAAATCGACCATAAGCTGTTCCAGATATTCCCGGTTCGGAATTACTTTGCTTTGAGATGAAGCCCATGCTCCGAGTTTACTCTTCGCCGGTCTCATTTCAAAATATAAATCAGACTCCTTGTCGGGTACTTTTTCAACTATACCTTCTACCCGCACTTGTCTTTCGAGTTCGTGCCATACAAAATTTAACGCACAATGTTTATTATCCTCTATTTGTTTAGCTTTTCTACTTTCATAATTAGTGAAAAACACAAAACCTTCAGGTTTGATTTGTTTTAACAACACTATTCTGGATGAGGGTCTTCCTTCCTTATCCGCTGTCGCCAAATTCATCGCATTAGGCTCCATCGCTTTTACAGATATTGCTTCATTTAGCCAACGCTTAAATAACTCCACAGGATCAGGCAAAAGATCACTTTCATCTAATACTTTCAAGGTAAAGTCCCTGCGTATATCAAACAGATCAGCCATAGCATCAATTTTAGAATTCAAATATAAATAAAAAATCCTCACAGACATCACGTCTATAAGGATCTGGATCAACTAAAAAAACTATCAATAGAAAGTTATGTCAAACAAATCACATTTGCTTTCTTTTCTTTCTTAAAATACCTGTTGCATTGCTCGCTAACACTATATCCAAGCAATATACCAAGTATGAAGTCCTGTTCGGGGGTTAATAAATTCAAAGGTTTATCTCCACATATTCTATTGGCAACCAACAGACATTCCTCTTTCCCGAAAAAGACATTTATATTTCCGTTTTTCAAACGCTGTATCCTATAATTTATCCCATTTTTATCCAGCTTTTTCCGGGCTTTTTCCTCCATGTCGGAGGTAAGGGTACATAGCATCATACTACGGACTCCTTTTTTGTATTCGTAAATGAGATGATGAAAAACGTTCATATTATAAATATGATTATATTTCTTTCTTCAATTCTTCTATCCATCCGGATATCCGTTCATCTGTCAGGTCGGGCTCATTATCATTATCGATAAGCAATCCTACAAATCGACCGTCAACATAGGCTTCGGAACTATCGTAAGTATAGCCTTCGGCGCTAACTTTACCAATCAGTTGGCATCCTTTATCTTTGACAACATCATATACCTTACCTACTCCATCGCAAAATGTATCGCTATAAGATGAAGAATCTCCACACCCGAACAGAGCCACTTTTTTACCTGTAAGATCAGCTCCTTTTACTTTATCAATGTAGTATTCCCAATCATCCTGCAAATCGCCTAAACCCAAAGTAGAAGTCCCAAAAAGGACAACATCATAAGCCGAATAGTCAGCCTTTGCTTTAGCCACATCATGCAGGTCGGCTTTTTCTACTCCCAGCTTTTTAGCAATCGCATCTGCAACATCTTGCGTATTGCCTGTTGTAGAACCGTAATATATTCCTATTCTTGACATAATTATAAACTTTGTTTTTGTTATAAATTTCTATACACAAAGAAATAACAACTTGGAACTACAGACAATACCGAATAATAATGATATTTACATTAAATATTAATTATATATAGGTAAATGTCTATTGGAATGAACAAAAACAAAAAAGCGAATTGAAAAAATCAATTCGCTTTCATATATATAAACTGTATTCTTAAGCTTCTGCTTGTGGAAGAACAGATACAAACGATCTGTCATTTTTCTTTTTGCGGAACGATACTACACCGTCTACCAAAGCAAACAAAGTATGGTCTTTACCTATACCTACGTTTTCGCCCGGATGGTGAGTTGTACCTCTCTGACGAACTATAATATTTCCTGCTTTAACGATTTCTCCACCAAATATTTTAACGCCTAATCGTTTACTTTCCGATTCACGGCCGTTTTTCGAACTACCTACACCTTTCTTGTGTGCCATTTTCTTCTGTTTTTAACTGATTAAGCAATAATTTCTTTTACTATAACTTCCGAGAATTGTTGACGGTGACCGTTTAATTTGCGGTGTCCTTTTCTTCTTTTCTTGTGGAAAACAAGAACTTTATCTCCTTTTGCCTGAGATACAACTTCTAGCACAACTTTTGCACCTTCTACAGTCGGAGCACCTACAGTTACAGCTCCATCTTTGTCAACTAACAATACTTTTTCAAACTCTACCTGAGAGCCATTTTCTGCGTTGATTCTGTGAACAAACAATGTTTGGTCTTTTTCAACCTTCATTTGTTGTCCCTGAATATCTACAATTACGTACATCTGTTTTATAATTTACAGGTTATGTGCCTGAGGCGAACCATTATTTTTTATACGGTTTCTTATCAGCCTATTAGCAATCGGGTTGCAAAGATAATACAATGCTGCGAAAAAATCAAATCTTTTTTGGAAGAAAGATTATCGATAATCCTTAATTTTTATTGTTCCTTTTATGTCTTGCGGGATAGAGATCATTATTCCTAGCTGATACGCGATATCAGTAATCCTTTTAAAGTCTAAAGTACCGTACAATGTTAATATCTTATTTGTAATAACGCATTCATATTTCACCGCACCGTATATTTTATCATTTATGGTAATGGTGTCTCCTTCTATTTTGTACGACGATTCTGATTCGCTTACCGGCTTGCCAGGGTCTGTTTTTAAAGTAGTCACCACTTTCAATAGCTCGTTGTCATAATATTTTGTAATATCATAATCGTTCAGTTCTCCTGCATAATAAATATTAATCCTTTCCTCCAAATATTCGGCATCAGAGCTTTTTGTATCTGAACTCAGCCTAACAGTTCTTTCAAAAGTATGCCATGTTCCGTTTATCGGATCTATTTTATTATCTCCATCACTGCAAGAGATTATTAAAAAGCATATAAATAAAGGAATAAGAATTTGTATTGTTTTCATTTGCAATATGTTTGTTCTGCAAAGATATATAATTTAATAGCACAAGCTTCGGCAAAACGATATTTTAAGATAATTAGTACTTAATAAAAACGAATATCTCATAAAATTATTGCAATTTTCTTTTTCAAAACAGAGTCACGGATAAAACAAAAGTCCCGATCTTAAACCGGAACTTTTGTTATTATTGTAAGTATCTGATTAGCGAATAAATAACAGCTCTCTGTACTTAGCCAGTGGCCACATTTCGTTATCAACAATCAATTCCAGTTTATCTATATGGTAGCGTATCCCATCCAGATAAGGAGCTACATTGTCATGATAAGCAAGAGCTTTCTCACGTTCACTTTCAATATTATTAGCTATTTTACGAGTATCGATCATTTCATGCACCTTAGCATTAATTGCATTCACATGGGTAGAAATCTTTTCTATCAAACGTAGTTGCTCTGCACCCAATTCCTTATAGTTATCAGATACTTCCTTTAGCTTAGACACATTGGTCAATAGTATAGACTGGTATGAGATAGCTACCGGAATAATATGATTGAGAGCCAAATCGCCCAATACACGAGACTCTATCTGTATCTTTTTAGCATAAATCTCCCATTTTACCTCATTACGCGCGTGAAGTTCAACTTCTGACAAAATACCAGCAAAGGTTTTAATACTTTGCTTTGAAGTATAACTATCGTAAATCAGAGGAATGCTTGTTTCGCAATCCAACTTACGCTTGTTTGCTTCAACTTTCCATTCGTCACTGTATCCATTCCCATTAAAGCGAATATGACGAGATTCCTTAATATATTTTTTCAACACTTCATATAAAGCTTCCTCTTTTGACTTTCCACCTTTTATCAAAGTATCTACTTCTTCTTTAAACACAAATAATTGTTCTGCAACCGCAGCATTCAATGCTGTCATAGCAGAAGCACAGTTAGCCGACGAACCTACAGCACGGAATTCGAAACGGTTACCCGTAAAAGCAAACGGAGAGGTACGGTTACGGTCTGTATTATCTAATAGAATCTCAGGAATTTGTCCTACACCAAGACTGATTTGTTTCTTGTTATCGACAACAATCGCATCTCGCACGGAACTCTTCTCGAATTTATCAAGAACATCACTTACCTGTGTACCCAAGAATACAGATATAATTGCAGGAGGAGCTTCATTCGCTCCAAGTCGATGACCATTGGTAGCCGAAGAAATAGAAGCCTTCAGCAAACCGTTATTCTTATGAACCGCAGCCAGAATGTTTACGATAAATGTTATAAAGCGTAAGTTTTCAACTGTATCTTTCCCCGGAGAGATCAAATTAATGCCGGTATTTGTACAAAGCGACCAGTTGTTATGCTTGCCGGACCCATTAATTCCTTTGAATGGTTTTTCGTGGAACAATACACGGAACGAATGTTTACGCGCTACTTTATCCATCACGGACATAACCAGTAAGTTGTGATCCACAGCCAGATTACATTCTTCATATATAGGAGCTAACTCAAATTGGTTAGGCGCAACCTCGTTATGGCGTGTTTTTACCGGAATACCCAGGGCGTATGCTTCATATTCCAATTCTTCCATAAACCGTTGTACGCGTTCCGGTATTGCACCAAAATAATGGTCTTCCAACTGTTGGTTCTTAGAACTCTCGTGACTCATCAATGTTCTTCCCGTCAAAGCTAAATCCGGACGTGCCATAAACAAATCCTCATCTACAAGGAAGTATTCTTGCTCCCAACCCAAATTAGAAATTATTTTTTTAACATCCTCATTAAAATATTGAACAACACCCGTTGCCGCTTTATCCACTGCATTCAGAGCCTTCAATAAAGGTGTTTTATAATCCAGCGCCTCACCTGTATAAGAGATAAATATAGTTGGGATACACAATGTATCTCCCACAATAAATGCCGGAGAAGAAGGATCCCATGCTGAGTAGCCACGGGCCTCGAAGGTGTTGCGAAGACCCCCTGACGGGAAACTGGAAGCATCAGGCTCTTGCTGAGCAAGAAGCTTTCCTTCAAATTCTTCTATCAAACCACCATTCCCATCATGTTCAACAAACGCGTCATGTTTCTCAGCTGTACCATCTGTCAGTGGATGAAACCAGTGAGTATAATGTGTCACACCATTTTCCAGAGCCCACATACGCATTCCGGCTGCAACATGCTCTGCCAGATTACGATTTACAGATTGTCCTTTATCGATAGCATCATTAAGAGCTTTAAAAGTCTCTTTGGAAAGATATTGGGTCATCGCTTTGCGATTAAACACCTTTTCACCATAATACTCCGATGTTTTACTTGTCGGTTTCTTTACCTCCAGCGGTTTTCGCTCCGAGGCTAATGCTACTGCTTTAAAACGTAACTTTGTCATAAACTATTTATTGATGAGTTATATAAGAATCTAAATTATAATCTTTTTTAAACGTCCAACTGCCTCTTTCGTGTTCTCTAATGTACCGAAAGCCGTCAAACGCAAATATCCTTCTCCGCTAGGACCAAAACCGACACCCGGTGTACCTACAATATTCAGATCATTCAATAAGTAATCAAAAAATCTCCACGAAGTCATACCGTTCGGTGTTTTCACCCAAATATAAGGAGAATTTACTCCGCCATAGACTTTCAGACCTTGACCGGCAAGCCCCTCACGAATTATTTTCGCATTATTCAGATAGTAATCAACAACAGCCTTTACCTGGGCCTTCCCTTCTTCCGAATAACATGCTTCAGCTGCACGTTGTATTATATACGGAACACCATTGAACTTTGTAGTGTGCCGTCTGTTCCATAATTTATTTAATGAAACTTTTTCTCCTGACTTTGTATATCCCATCACGGATTTAGGAATTACGGTATAGGCACAACGGGTGCCGGTAAATCCTGCCGTCTTGGAGAAGCTTCGAAATTCAATCGCCACCTGGCCGGCTCCTTCTATTTCATAAATACTGTGAGGCACATCGCTTTCTGTTATATAGGCTTCATAAGCACTATCGAAAAGGATTAATACTTTATTCTCAATAGCCCAATCGACCCAAACCTTTAGCTGGTCTTTAGTTAAAGTGGTTCCTGTCGGATTATTAGGATAACAGAGGTAGACGATATCTACTTTTTCGGTAGGTAACGATGGGATAAAATCGTTTTCACTCGTACAAGGCACATATACTAATTTGCTCCATTTACCATCGGGCAAAAGCTCTCCAGCCCTGCCAGCCATGGCATTTGTGTCCACATATACAGGATATACAGGGTCGGTAACAGCTACTATATTGTCTAAGCCTAAAATATCGCCGATATTGCCGGTATCGCTTTTCGATCCATCGCTTACAAATATTTCGTCGACAGCTATATTTAATCCTCTTGCTTTATAATCATTTTCTACAATTGTATTTACTAAGAAATCATATCCTTGTTCGGGACCATACCCTCTGAAAGTAGAAGCCTCTCCCATTTCATCGACAGCTTTATGCAAAGCTGAAATAACTGCCGGAGCAAGAGGTTTGGTTACATCGCCGATTCCAAGGCGGATTACATTTGCATCCGGATGGCCCGCTTTAAACTCACTCACTTTTCTTGCTATATCTGAAAAAAGGTAGCCCCCCGGAAGTTTTGTATAATTTTCGTTTATTAATGCCATATATTTTTAATATGAGAATTTGAAGATTAGCAAATTTGCAAATACTACAAGACGTTATCAAATTGCTCTCTCCTTTTTAGTTATTTTATTTTTAATTCATTTTCAAGTTTGCCAATATACTAATTTGCTAATAATTCTCCTTCAAATACCGTAACGGCCTCCCCTGTCATATATACGTGGTTATTTTCTTTACGCCATTCTATCTCAAGATCTCCCCCCAGTAAGTGAATTTTTACCTTACGATCGCAATGATCGTTCAGTACCGCAGCGACGGCAGCAGCACAAGCACCCGTTCCGCAAGCCAGAGTTTCTCCGGCGCCTCGCTCCCAGACACGCATATTCAATGTTTGACGGTCAATTACTTCTATAAACTCCGTATTTGTTTTACGAGGAAAAACAGGATGTTTCTCAAATTTAGTACCAATAGCAGGCAAATCAAAATCTTTTATATTTGTTGTAAAGATAACAGCATGCGGATTTCCCATCGACACACATGTAATTTTCCAGATCTTTCCGTCTACATCTAGTGGAAGATTCAATACAGGTTCTCCTATCGCTTTTACAGGGATTAATTCGGGATCAAGAATAGGCTCACCCATATCCACCGTTACCCTACGTGATTTTGAATCACCTTCCAGCAAGGTGATATATTTAATACCGGCCGCTGTTTCCAGCGTTATTTCATCTTTAGCTGTCAAACCTTTATCATAAACATATTTACCCACGCAACGCGATGCATTTCCACACATTTCGGCTTCCGAGCCGTCAGAGTTGAACATTTGCATCCTAAAATCACATATCTCTGAGGGTAATATAAGTACCAATCCGTCAGATCCTATACCAAAATTACGATTACTAAGCTTTACGGCTAACTCCGACGGATTATCTATCTGCTGCGAAATACCATCCATATAGATATAATCGTTGCCGGCTCCGTGCATCTTTGTAAATTTCAAATTCTTCATCCAAATATTATTGTAACTTTTTCGATTTTTGTTATATTATTATTTCACGGTACAAATTTCATGCAAATTATTTTATTTCGCAAGAAATACGTAACATTTTTTTCATTATTAATTCAATAAACAATCTTTTTGTCTCATACAATCTGGCAAAACAAGACAAATAGATAAATAGTTCTTTAAAAGACGGACAAATGTCAAGAACTTATCTATTTAAGGCATCCCTTTAATATTTATATTGGCCTATTTGCTACAAATAATTATTTAAGTGAAGAGTCTACGAATAAAAAAAGGAGATGCAAGCGCATCTCCCTTTCTATCTTAATATCTTTTATAGATTTCGTCCTCCTTTTCGCCACGCCTTACTGTAATACCCTTCAACCAGCGAGCTTACTATCACTCCTTGCTTTATAGATGCATGTATAAACTTACCGTCACCTATATATACTCCCACATGATTTATATATTTCTTTTTGAAAGTGGAGAAGAATACCATATCTCCTGGCTCCAAGTCGTCTTTGGATACAGACTCTTTTACATTTTTCGCTATGGCTGTGCTAACCCTGTCCAGTTGCATCCCATAAACATTTTTATATATAATATTGGTAAACCCGGAACAATCGACAGCCTCGCGACTCATACCTCCTCTGCGGTATCGGGTACCCAGCCAATCAGCAACCTCCCGGTAAAGATCAAGATGCGCAGGCTCTGTAATAGAGATGCCTAGTCTGGAAGAAAGTTCCTGCATTTCTTTCTGCTCAAGCATCTTTTCTTTCATTAGCTCCAAAGACGGAGTCAGATTAACTCCGGCATCAGTCAATAATTTATTAGAAGTAGGGAATGCGGGCTGTTGATCCTCAAATATCTTTTCATACTTAGGAAGTAAAAATTGATTTCCATCATCAGTAGTTACCTCTACACTATTTGTCGATTGTACAACTTTTAAAGATTTAGGAGCTACAGAACTGGTAACTGCCTTTTTCTTATTTGGTTTTTGTTTTCTCAGAGGCGTTGCCGCTATGGACATTGTTGCCACTGAAAACAACAACAAAAGTGTTGATAATCTTAATGATTTTGGGGATATTCTCATTCAGTTTTATTTTTTAGCCGAATAAAAATATACAATCCGATCAAATAAAATACTAACGTACTGTATTTTTTATAATATTTTAAGGTCTTTATTCAACTATTTCACACGTCCTCCGGTTTTCCATGTGCGATCATAATAACCTTCATCCAAATGGCTGACAATCACTCCCCGGGATGTTGACGCATGTATAAAACGCCCGTCTTTCAGATAAATTCCCACATGGTTAATCCGGCTGTGACTCTTCGATGTCGAGAAAAAAACAAGATCTCCTGCCTGTAAATTTCCTTTCGATACACGATGCATCTTCATCCCGGCCAAATCAGCGGTTGACCTTGGCAGTTTCTTATTGTACACTTTCTGATAGATAAGATATGTAAACCCGGAACAATCAAGTCCCTTACGTGACAAGCCGGCATAACGGTAAGGTACGCCCAGCCATAACGAGACCTCCGCGTATAACGGCATGTTACGATCATCATCTTTATTCAGGTTATTCAACTCAACACCTAATTTATCAGATAATTGTGCCACCTCTTCCGGATTGTATAGCAATCTCCCTGCCGTTTTCTGAGTTCCACATGATGTGGTTACAAATAACACCGACAGCATTAGGATTGTATATCGAATCAAAAGTTTACACATAATGCATAAATAAAATATGGTAACGATATACCTATTTACACCAAATACATATCATCAATACAAATATAGAAAAATCCCTGAATTAGTCTAATCTTAATTCAGGGATTTATTATTGCATAAACTATTTTAGCCTAATCTTTATTGGGTCTATATCTCATAACCTTTAAAAGAGCTTGGTCAAATTCTGATAGACTTGTTTCTTCAGGTGCATTCCCTGTTTCAATAAGACGAGTAAGACCTATTTGAGCTAAATACTTAAGGAATCTAGGTTTCATATTATTGATAACATCCTCTAATTGATAACCTATTATCTTTCTCTCTTTATGTCCTGCTAACAAAGATAATGTGATAGGTATCGTATCATTTTTCGCAGAAAGGAAATATTTTATCTCATCTCCAATATAGTAAATACCATCAGTTGTAATATAACAATTGATAGGTCTATCATCTATTTGTATTTTTGAAATTCTTTCTACATTATATTGCATTTGCAATCAATTTCTTATAGGGTAAATACTTATTGGATATTGATGTTAAAAAATAATTGAACCTTGACATTTCTGAATCAAAGTTACGAGTATTGTATCTAAATACAAACTCATCTACATAATATTGTAAATGTTTTTTTGATGTAAAATGATAGATTCCTACAATTCCTCTTTTTAAAATACTCCAAAAGCCTTCTATTGTATTCGTATATATCTTGCCAGATACAAACTCCTTTTGATTATGTTTTACAAATAAATGGTTGTATAATCTATCCATACCATTATAACCTAACCACTCATCAGTATACAGGGTTGCAGCTTTCTTTATTGTCTTTATGATTTCGGGGCTTAAATGTTCGGAACTTGTACTCTTAACTTTTTTAGCAACAAGTTTACCATTTCTCTCAACCATTCCCACAACAGGGGTTTTATCTTTACAAGAACGACCTTGTGAATTTTCTACTTTCTTGCTTGCATGTCGGTTCTTGTTCTTTCCACCAATAAAAGTTTCATCAGTTTCAACTTCGTTGTCTAATTCATGGTTATTTTCGAAGCTAAAACAATTTCTCATTCTATGTAACATAAACCAAGCAGTCTTTTGAGTTACATCAATGTCTTTAGCTAATTGATGAGATGATATACCTTTTTTATGAGAAGTGATTAACCAAATAGCCATAAACCATTTTTGTAGTTCAATTTTGGTACTATCAAATATAGTATCGGTTTTTACATTAAAATATCGACCTGAGTTCTTGCATTTATATTTATGACCTGCACACTTATATACTTTAGAGGTAGGGTCAAAAGGAGAAACTACACCATCCTTCCAAATAAGTTTTTCAAGGTGTTCCATACATGTATTTTCATCCTTAAATACTTTAACTAATTGTATCAGTGATTTGAAATTAAGTCCTAACATAATGGTCTACCTTTACTTTGTTAATGATTACATGGTAAAGGTAAGAATATAATTACACCAAAACAAGTATTAATGTAAAATAATTCTCATTTTTATGAAAATATTTTGCTTAAGAATTGATACTTTTAGATATTGCATCATATTTATTAAATGAATAATGTTATTGTTGAATGAATGCAATATCTAATCATTGTACATAAATTAAATATGGTCACTTAGTGGAAATATCGGACGGGAGAGCCTTTATGAAAACTAAATATTCATTCAACATATCGTTTAATTCTACTGTTATATCCCAATAATCTTTAAGTAGATTTTCTAATATGCTAATTTCAAAAACTGTTTGTTTTATTTTGTATTTATCAAGTTTTAATAAATAGAGTTTGTCTCTTTCTTGATAATGTAGTAAAATAGTTTTCTCTTGACCATCTATCTTTGAGTGTGCAAATTCATTTCTTTTCTTTCTTAATTTATCTATTTTACTAAATAATGGTTTGTATTTATCAAAATTTGATGGTAAGAATTTCTTTCCTATTTCAGAAATCATGTTTATTTTTTGACTAAAAGTTACATCAATAGAACCTAATATAAGTTGGCGAAAGTGCAACCTTTTCTCCTCTTCTTTTACATCTGAAATGAAATAATGTGAGAGAAATTCTTCTATAATTTGCTCTATAACAATTGCCTGATTTGCAAATTCCCCTCTATACTTGTTAGTTGTTTCTGTTAGCCATTTTAAATACTCTCTGTGTTCATCTTTCATAATATTGTTTGTTTTAAGTTTAGTAATTCTTCAAAATTAACCCCCGCTCGCGCAGACGTCCCGTCTGAGTGTTGCGTAGCAAAAAGAGATTTGCCCTTTCGGGCAACACACGGACAAAATGTCCGCGCGAGCGAGGATATAAGCAACATAAGAACAGCCTTTATTCGTATAAATCCTGCTTTTATAGAAATTTAATATGATCAATATCTATAATGATCCGGCTTGTAAGGTCCTTCTACCGGAACCCCAAGGTAATCGGCCTGCTCCTGGCTCAACCTTGTCAGCTTAACTCCGATCTGATCCAAATGTAGACGGGCTACCTCTTCATCCAAATGTTTCGGCAGACGGTAAACATTTACGGCATAATCATTCACCCACAGTTCTATCTGGGCTAACGTCTGATTGGTGAACGAATTACTCATCACAAACGAAGGGTGTCCGGTTGCGCAACCTAAGTTTACTAAACGGCCTTCAGCTAACAAGAATATAGAATGTCCATCGGGGAAGGTGTATTTATCTACCTGTGGTTTTATATTCGTGTGCTTGATGCTTGGAAAACCTTTCAGTTTATCTACCTGTATTTCGTTATCAAAATGTCCTATATTACATACGATGGCCTGGTCTTTCATGCGAGACATATGTTCGATGGTAATAATATCTTTGTTTCCGGTTGTGGTTACAAAAATATTTCCTTCTTTAACAGCCTCTTCCATTGTGGTTACTTCAAAGCCTTCCATCGCTGCCTGTAAAGCGCAGATAGGATCTATTTCGGTGACAATAACACGGGCTCCGTAGGAACGCATGGAATGAGCACAACCTTTACCCACATCGCCATATCCTGCTACCACGACCACTTTACCGGCAATCATCACATCTGTCGCGCGTTTAATACCATCGGCCAATGATTCGCGGCAACCGTAAAGATTGTCGAATTTGGACTTCGTAACCGAATCGTTAACATTGATAGCTGGGATAAGCAATTCGCCGCGTTCCATCATCTGGTACAGGCGGTGAACTCCGGTAGTTGTTTCTTCCGAAACGCCTTTCCAATCAGCTACTGTACGATGCCAACGGTTACTGTCTTCTTTCAATATACGTGAAATTGTATCGAGAATCACTTGCTCCTCATGACTTCCTGCTTTACGATTCAAGAAATCGGTATTTTCTTCTGCTTTATATCCCCAATGAATCAGCAACGTAGCGTCTCCGCCGTCATCAACAATCAGATTTGGGCCTTTTCCTCCCGGGAACGAAAGGGCTTGTTCTGTACACCACCAGTATTCTTCCAACGTTTCACCTTTCCATGCAAAAACGGGAATCCCTGTTGCTGCGATAGCTGCCGCCGCGTGATCCTGTGTTGAGAAAATATTACAACTAACCCAGCGTATGTCAGCTCCCAGCTCTTTAAGTGTTTCTATCAATACGGCTGTTTGTACGGTCATATGGAGCGATCCCATAATACGGGCTCCTTTCAAGGGTTTCGAAGCTCCGTATTTCTTACGCAGAGCCATCAATCCGGGCATTTCATGCTCAGCTATATCGATTTCTTTTCTTCCGAAATCGGCCAAAGATATATCGGCCACTAAGTATGGCAAGTTTGGTTTAAGTTCCTTAGACATTTGTTATTGTAATTATTAAATATACTTTTCTCCGTATTTCAATTTGGCATCTGTCACAAATTGCTTAATACGTTGTTCTTCATCTTTCTTACATATAAGGAGTACACCGTCGGCTTCGGCTACGATATATCCTTCAAGTCCCTGAATAACGGCTAATTTACCGGATGGCAATGTGACAATATTTTCCGAACTGTCGAAAAACAATGTCTCAGCAATCAAAGAGGCGTTGCCGTCTTCATCCTTATCTGATATCTCATATAATGAACCCCATGTTCCCAAATCGGACCACCCGAATTCTGCTGCCTGCACATATACATTATCAGCCTTTTCTATAATACCATAATCGATGGAAATATTAGGGCAAAACGGAAAGTTCTCGTCAATAAAGGCCTTCTCTTTTTCAGTTCCAAATACGCTTAATCCCTGATCGAAACGATTTGTTATTTCCGGCAGATATTTATGAAAGGCATCCAATATTGCTTTATTATTCCAAATAAAAAGGCCTGAGTTCCAAAGAAATTCTCCACTTTCGAAGAACACCTTGGCTAAGTCGATATTAGGTTTCTCCGTAAATACCTTTACCTTATGTACTCCGTCAATTTTATTCTCGCTCATCTGAATATATCCATAACCGGTTTCGGGACGGCTCGGACGGATTCCCAGTGTAAGTAAGGTTTTATGTTTTTCTACAAAAGCAAAGGCATTCTGAATTATGTTCAAGAACTCATCTTCTTTTAGAATCAAATGGTCAGATGGTGCTACAACGACATTTGCATCCGGCGCAAACGAATTGATATGGTATGTAGCGAACGCTATACATGGCGCCGTATTCCTGCGCATAGGCTCCAATAACACCTGATTAGGCTTAAGCTCAGGTAATTCGTCCAGCACCATTTGGGCATACTCCTTATTGGTGACAATATATATATTCTCTACGGGAAGAATCTTCTTGAATCGATCAACTGTCAGTTGCAAAAGGGAGCGTCCTGTACCAAAAAAATCGAGGAATTGCTTAGGTCTGGCTTCGCGGCTAAAAGGCCAAAATCGGCTACCGATACCACCTCCCATAATAACGCAATAGTTGTTTTTGTTATCCATATCATTCAAATTTTACACAAAGTTACATTATCCGAAAATACAAACAAAACAAAAGATCGTAATAACAGTAAAAAATAAGTAAGACTTTTTTAAAAAAGTTAAGTTCGGCTCTTTGAATTATAAAAAATATGTTTACTTTTGCACCTCACAAGCCCAGATGGCGGAATTGGTAGACGCGCTGGTCTCAAACACCAGTGGATTCACTTCCATGCCGGTTCGATCCCGGCTCTGGGTACTGAAATCAAACGCTAAATCATTGCAAATAAATGATTTAGCGTTTTTGCTTTCAGCTTCGTGTCCGCAACATGTCCGCATTTTAGATAAAGATCAAAAAGATTTCTTTTTTCTACCATAATTTTGTTCACGATAGTCATACGAAATTCGTGACTTTTGAGAATATTCTTTCAATAGTTTATCAATATCAAAGTCTGTTAGATTCATAATGTCGTTTAAAGATAATACATCTAGAAAATATGCTTTGTCATAAATAAGCTCTCTATAACTATTGTATAATCCATCACAAAGTTCAGTATCAATAATGATTTTGCCATACCCATGCTTTACCGAGATTCGGTTTACATAGAAAAAATCATAATTCACTTTTGCTCTTATAAATGGAAAAGTAAAGCCATCATAAAGATTTAGTCTATAAGGTAACCAAAGGCTAAAATTTCTATAAGAACCGTAAGTTGAACTAAATGAAAGCTCGTGACGATAACAGCCTTCTTTCGCAAAAAGCATCGGATCATTTATATTTAAATGAAAAAGATCATCATATACCTTAAAAATCCAGTTACGAACTTTTGAAGGAGAAATACTGGTCTTCTCAGAAATTGTTCTGATTTTGGTACTTTCTCTATCACAACACTCGTTTGGATCAATACTTGCATATTTCCCAAGCTCAATCAAATAATCAAGCAAGTCATTATAAGATTTATTTTGCTTTTTAAGAATTTCCAACCAATCGTACTCTGAAATAAGACAATCGACAACCTCTGGAAATTTCGGCTCAAATGGGAGATGGTTTTTCATAGTTAAAAGAGCTAAAAAAGGAGATCATATGACCTCCTTTTAATTATAAATATTTTCTCAATATAGCATTTTTCAATTCTGGACTACTGTCGATTGTTTCTTGTGACTTAGTAATCTGCTTTTCTAGTATCTCAATTTCTTCAACTATTTTTTTTTGTTCGGCGATACTAGGAATAGGAATGTTTATGTTTTTATAAAAATTAATTGGAACTCGTCTGTGCCCACTAGCTCCAGTCATGTTAATTTCAGCTTCTTGCCGAATAGTTTTACGATTTAGTAGACTGAAAATATATTTTGGATCAACTTCTTCATTAGTCCTGAATACATGAAATTCAGAACTACCCATGGCAATACCATTTCTTAAGCCTGTAGCTAACGCACACTTCCCGTTTTCCATGCAGGGAGTTATTTTCGCAATTATTATATCATTCTCTTTAAAGTAAGTATAACTACCCTTTCTAACATCCTTCAAGATTTTATCAACTTTTGTTTCAATGTAGCCTTTATTACTCACAGATGCCATTTCCACAAAGGAGATCATAGTTGCATCATCAATATCCTTTAATTCGGTCTTGGGTGGATTTACTACAAGAACATCTCCTATTCGTTTTTTCACATAGTCTTTATCATATATGTCTAATATCAGTTGCTCAATATTATTTCTTAATTCAATTTTCTTTTGTTTAGCTTTATTCTCTTGTTCTTCAATCTTCTCTATTTCAGCAATAATTTTTTCTTGTATATCTTTAGGAGGAAGTGGTATTTTATAATCAGAAATTTGTGGCACCGTTAATTGTGGTGTTGCTGATGCGTATTGTTCAAATTTTATTGTGTTAAGAACAACCTCTAAATATTTAGATATAGCTTGTTCAGCTTTAGGGACTATTACAAGCAAACGTACGATAGGAACGAATGGCCTTTTTCTTTCTTTAGAAAACCCAATAGTGCCTCTAGCTGAAACTGTTACACAATTATTATAAACTCTCGCTTCATCTGTATATCCATATAATCCATCAGCGTCTATCCCATTAGAATATATCGGGATAGAAAACTGGTCTGTTCTTTCTTTTGAAAATCTATCTTTTGGCAGGTCTCCACCAGCAGTTATACTTTCGGATAATTCACTAATTTTCACCAACTTCCACCTGCTCTCTATTTCTACTTTTTTTTTAATCGCCGTAGAAATGGATTTCTCAAAATCCACTCGGTCAAAGGTCAGCATATCGACAAGATTTACACGAGAGATATTATTCTTTAGTGACTCATCAATCTCAAATTCGAAATTACCATTATATGCTTTGTAGATGTATGTACTTGCCTTATTCGGATTATCAAAAACTTCAGCATCAAACAGTCTAGTGCATTCATCTATGGTTTTACCTCGTTGGATAGGATGTATGCCTTCATTTCCTCTACGGTTTGAAAATTCATAACCTAAAAAGCGTTTCTCGTCATCTTTTTCTCCACTCTTAACTAAGACAACCTTTTGAGAATAAGTAAGAATAAAATAATATAGCTTTTCCTTTTCAATATCTATAACAGTATTCCAAAATACTGCTTCGTCTTTTGCTTTTATTTTCTTGCGATATTCTTTATATATCTCATGCTCTTCAACAGCTTTACTTGGGGTTCTTTTAGCTAAAGAGATATAATCAGTAAACGGAAGATTCTCCCATACATAGCTTATATATTTAGATGCCGGACTTTCAATATTATTAATAGTCACATCATTAAATGATGTGAAGAACGTATCTACCGATTTTTTAGTATTAATACTTTCATAGTTGTTACGCCTTCTCAAAAACAAAACTACAGTATTTGTCCCAGTAGCCATAAAGGTATTAGATCCTAGTTCTGTAATACCAATAATTTCGAAATATTGAAGTATAACTTCACGGGCTTTTGTATATATGCCTGTATTACTCAATATCGAACTTGGCAAAATTATACCTGCTACTCCACCATCCTTCAATAGCTGTTTTGTACGTTCTATAAATAAACATTCTATTTCTGAACTATTATCTGTTAGGCGGCTATATAAATCAAAGTCTTCATCTTTATAATATTCTCTTGCTGCATTTTTAAATGCAGAAACCGAATATGGAGGATTTGATACTACAATATCAAACTGTTTGTTTTCTTGGCGGAAATCTTTATCATTTTTCTTAAGTTTACCCTTATAATCAGAATGGGCGAAGTTTGCCAGTCCATCAGAATGAATGACATTTGCCAATCCATCACCATGAAGATAACAGCCAACCTTACCTACTTTTACTAAACGATAATCTTTTTCTATTCCATAGATATACCTTAATGCCCAATCAAAGTGGCTTATTCGTGCCGTTTCTACAAATTTTTTAGCATCACCACGAATCTCAGCCAAATCAAATTTATTCAACAATCGTTGAATTTCGTGCATGCTTTCAGTGATAAAATGACCGCTACCCGCTGCATAATCAATAACATAAGGTAATAATTCATCTCGTTTACCCTCTTTTAGCTTTGTTGAAACAAAACTATCAATTGGTAAACTCTTGATAATGAATTGAGCTATAGGTACAGGAGTAAAGAATTGACCCGACTCTTGTTTAAGTCCGGTTGTAAGCAATAATTCAAAGAAATCAGAAAGGTATTGCTGCTTTTTTGCATATCGTATTTTGTACTTTTGAAGCAATTCAACAACTTGCTTAACTACTTTTGCATTTTCCTTAAATGACTTTTCGTCATAAACCTCTTTAATTGCAAATTCGTTATTTTTTTCTAATCGAATTTTTTTGAAGTCCTTTAAAAGCTCTTTTCGTGCAGAATCTTCTAGACTTTTATATTTCTGCTCAAATTCATCTTCTGAAAAGTCTGTTACTCGCTTTTCTAAAAACTCCCTCATTCCCTCTTTGTAAAGGTCTGTCAAGCGTAACTGAAAAGAAATATCATCATCAACACCCTCTATCCATTGAAATCCTAATTCGTTATTAGTTCCTTCATTATTTTTTTCGTCATAAATTTTACATAAGAACAGTGTGAAGATTTTATTGAAGGCATTGGGCTTATCTGAAACAACATTATGACGTAATATTTCAAGGAAACGGTTGAATATAAAGCTACTATCTTCTTGCTTTATATCTTCAAGCTCATTAATAGTTAGCGCCTTGCTTTCAAAGAAATAAGGCTTTACCCATGTATCAAAAACACCATTGTCTTTAGTTAACTTATTCCATTTATCATAAAAATCTTTAACATCTCCTGAACGATAATCGTCTTCGATCTTTACTATTTCATTCTTATATATTATTTTCTTTCCTTTCAATTCAGAAGCATAAAGCATTAAAACATCTGCTTTATTACTAAACTTGAAATATGTAAAAAGTTGCCCCCCGTCTTTACTCATTCGGGAAAATTCTTTATCAAATTCTTTTCCGAATGTTTTACATTCAATTAACAGATATTCCGAACCATCATCACGAGTAACACATATATCCAACCTTCCGGATGTACCATGCCCCGCTCCCCAGGTCTTTTCAAGAATTATATTTTGAGGTTTATATCCTTTTTCTAATAGGCGGTTTACACACTCTAGTACAACAAAATTTTCTGATTGAGAAAAATTCTGTGTTGTTTTATTTTCACAGATTATTTTATCTCCATAAATAATGCATTCATTCTGAATATCTACCTCAATAGCATAATTATCACAAGTGGGGTATTTTTTTTCAAATATACCACTTGTCCCCTCTTTTGGATTAAATCCAAGATTGGATATTATGTCTTTAATTTGCATACGATATAATCTAATTTATGACAAAGATAGCATTCTAAAAAGAATTTACATATAAAAATCTGTCACATTTCAAAATTTATAACAATAAAAGTTTGACATAGTTGCCTTTACTCTTTTTTTTGAAAAAAGAAAGTCCAATCCATTGTAAATAACTCAATGATTTCTATGAGAACATCCACATACCAGTTAATCTCAGTCTTATAAATTTTTACTTTAAAAGTATGTTTCATCTGCTGTTGAATTATTTTACTCATAACAAATCCTGTCTACGTTATTTTCCGATAAGCTTCTTTATTTGATAAGATAAATTCACTTTCATTTCTAATATATATACTACTTCTATCTGAGGAAATAGTGAACCTGCAACTATTTGTTGGACAATTTTAAGTGAATAGTATTTAAGCTACTTTTTCTTCGGATTCACTTCCTCATATTGTCGACACTAATACCATAACCTTGTCTTTCCATTTCTGAAAGAAAAGTGCATGCAAGTGTATTCATTAATAAGAATTTTTCTTATTGAAGTTTTTTAGAAAGGAATACGTTTGTCAAAAACTTTTACGAGGCAACATAAAAAGTTAGAGAGGAGTATAGGAAATAATGCAATAAAAATTAGAGTCATTCGGATTATTTGCTTACCTTTGCCAAAAGAGTTATTTGAAGGCACGAGAAACTAAGTGTATATCAGTATTTTCCCATCTACTTATCCGTTGCCTTTTTCCTGCGAAATTTCCTCATATTGCTGAAAGTCAAGCAAATTACCTCTGACTGTAACAAATGTAAGCAAAAAGACTAGACTTCTTGATTTTTCATTCATCTTCTTTATAGCAGGTCTATTTTGTGCTTTAATAGGGATATTTATCAATCTGTCGTTTGTTGTCAAAAGAGGGGAATAAAAAAATCCCCTAAATTAGTCATTTAGAAGATTTTGTCTTGTTTTGACCTTTTGTCGTGGCCAACTTTCTGATCTTGCAGTGACCCCGCCAGGATTCAAACCTGGAACCTTCTGATCCGTAGTCAGATACTCTATTCAGTTGAGCTACGGGGCCTTTTGCTAATTGCGTGGCAAAGGTAAAACAGTTTTGCTAATTATGCAAATATATTTCGAAGCTTTTATCACATTTTTTCAGACTGTATATATAACCATCTGTTTAATAGTACCATTTCCCGCCCGATTATTTTCTTTTATAAATAGATATTCATTCCATCTTAAATACATGGACAAATTCGCTCTTTGTAATATTTTTTATACTTTTGCATAACGAAAATCAGATTTTAAATAATTACATAAATACCTATGGGAAGAGCATTTGAATACCGTAAAGCTACTAAAATGAAACGTTGGGGCAATATGGCCCGCGTATTTACAAAACTTGGCAAACAGATAACCATCGCGGTGAAAGATGGCGGACCAGAGCCGGATACAAATCCTCGCCTTCGCGTATTGATACAGCAGGCAAAAAAGGAAAACATGCCTAAAGAGAATGTCGAACGGGCGATAAAAAAAGCAACTTCAAAAGATGAAGCCGATTACAAAGAAGTTGTGTACGAAGGATATGGTCCATTTGGTATTGCAATAGTTGTAGAAACAGCCACAGACAACCCTACCCGTACAGTAGCCAATGTCCGTAGCTACTTTAATAAACATAATGGTTCTTTAGGTACATCAGGTAGCCTTGAGTTTCTGTTCGACCATAAATGCGTGTTTAGAATAGCTCCAAAGGAAGGTATTTCAATAGAAGATCTGGAACTGGAACTAATAGATTACGGAGTAGACGAATTAGAACATGACGAAGACGACATAGTACTATACGGCGAATTCAAGTCATATTCTGAAATTCAGAAATATCTGGAAGAAAATGGGTTTGAAATACACAGCGCGGAATTTGAACGAATTCCAAATGATCTGAAAGAATTGACCAAAGAGCAGCAAGAACAAATACAAAAGCTGCTGGATAAGTTCGAAGACGACGAAGACGTTCAAAATGTCTTCCACAATATGAAAGAAGATATCGAAGAATAAAAATCAAAGACTGTAAGTTACAGTTTTTGATTTTAGTTCATGTTTTTAGTCCGCCTTACTTATGAAAGTAGGGCGGCTTTTTTATAATTTATTTCTATTCTAATAATTCGTTTGTTCTAAATCCGTCTTGTAATGACTTCCCTCTCAGCTCCAAACCCTTATTCAAATATGGCGTACATGGAATACAGTAATCAAAACATCTATCTCCTTCAGTAGGTTTATATATCTTGACAGTATCTAAATAGTAAAAATCAAATATTACATCATTTGTAGAGTAATCTAATGTGGAAGGTTTAATTAAATCACTTTTACTACTAAATGCCTGATACTGTATTGAAATAAAATAAATCATTATAATACAGGTAAATATCTTGTAGTAATGACTATATATTTTTTTTTCAAATTTCAGAGAAAATGAACAGTACGGAAGAAATATGACCGTAATAAAGAAGCCAAAGCTGAATCGGGGATCTGGAGCTGTAATAAAATTAAATACAAGCCCTAATACGGCAACAAGCCATATAAAAATAAGATTTATATTTTTTCTGAAATTAAATAGCGATAATAGTATAACTAATGGTGATAATATTGTAAGATAAATTAAATATTTAATTGTGTTATATTTCGCATTGAACCAAATTGGAACCCAGTCACTAAGCGACATATTTAAAACATCTTGATAAGGCCTTCCGGGTATTCTGGCCCATGCGTAGGTGATTTGTTCTTCTCTGGCAACCTCTTTAATCGGGACTTTCCAATCAAAACTAAAAATGTCTATTTTTGAGAAAGGATATACTAAATAACCCGATAGTATTATATAGCGCGCACACCAAGGGATAAAAATAAGACAAGCAATTGTCCCCAAAATAAAAATCTTTCTCCACTCTTTTCTCTTAAAACAGACGACTAAAACAAATAAAGATAGGATCGCAATAGGAATTGTTGATAATTTTAAGGTGCAACAAAACAATGGTAAGGCAAAATAGATTAGTTCATTTTCCTTTTTTTCATCTAACAGAAACCTATAAATAAGGTAAATGATAACTATAGCAGGTAATATATCTGTGCTTGTAGACGAAAGTTCTTTCATAAAGAGGAATAATACAAAGAAAATCGTGATTATAATTACAGTCTGCTTAATTATATCCTTTATCAATCTGGTTTTTACAAGCAGAAATACCACTAATACACACATGCATAATCCATTGAGAGGAAAGAATACAGGATAGTATTGAGGATGATAAGAGAATAGCGTTGATAGGAGGATTGAACTTGGATTGAATGCTAAACGCCCATGAATATTTGCTAATCCCGGAACCACACTATATTCATTGCTCCATATCATACTTTGTAGATGATACAATTCCATATCATAGGAATTTGGAGGCGCACACGAAAACATTAATATGACTATCAGGGTCAGAAAAACAGTTATCAAAGAAAAATAAGACAGGTTCTTAATTTCTAAAAATAACTTTTTATAAATATTCCGGCACCTTCTATTTAAAAAGGTATATAAAGTTGTACAGAAAAATATACAGCCCAATACATGAATGTTAATTGGGAAAATCAGGGAGAGTAAAACAACTATTATACTTAAAAAGCATAGACCTAGCCAAAAGGTGTCAAAAAAAGAATAGTATTTATTCTCCTTAGATAGCTTATTGTACAAATCAGTGAAAAAAGAACCACACGGAACTATAATTGATAGAATAAAAATCCAAAAGGCAAGGATTGTAAGCATATAATACGTATTAAAAAGAGATTTTTATTTTGTAAAGATAAAAAATAAATCATATGTTTGGTTATTAAATTGGTAGACGCGCTAAGCATAAGGCGGTAAGGTTAATTTTACAGCCCCTTTATTATTCATTTCACGTCGGTTACTTTCTTACCCCATCATCTCCATCAATTGAAGCATAGCAAGGTTAGAAGCCCTTGTTATATTGGCCTCCCTGTACTTTCCTAATTGATACTTCCGAACCGTATGTAAATCTTTATAAGTAGTACATATCCAAACTGTACCTACCGGTTTCTCCTCAGTTCCCCCATCAGGCCCTGCAATCCCTGTCGTTGAGATCGAACAGTCCACATTTAACACACGTTGAGCGCCTTTAGCCATCTCTAAAGCCACAATCTCACTAACTGCCCCATGTTGTACCAATGCACTTTCCGATACATGAAGGATATTGATTTTTTCTTCATTTGCATACGAAACGACCGAACCTTTAAAGTAGCGCGATGATCCGGGGATTGAAGTAATCAGATGCGCAATATTACCACCGGTACAACTCTCGGCTGTACCAATAGTTAAACCTTTCTCAAAAAGGCGTTCGCCTAACAGCTTTTCTACAGTAACATCCTTTTCTACAAGAATGGCGTCTCCCAGCAAATTTTTCAGTTTTCGTTCCTGAGCTTCCAATTCCGGTAAACGATGCTCTCCCCGTACGAAAAGGCGGAGTTTAACCAATCCCGGCGAAGGAAGATATGCCAGCCCAAAGCCTTCCGGTAAATTATCCTCAAATTCGGTAAGATGTAGCGCCAACCCTGATTCGGTATATCCTTTTACCACAAATACCCTTTTCAGATATGCTTCCGGATCGTACTTCTCCTGTAAGCGCGGAAGTATCTCATTCTCCATTACATATCTCATTTCGTAGGGTACTCCCGGCATCGAAACCAAAACCTTGTCTTTATGATCGAACCATGTAACAGGGGCTGTCCCTACCCTATTCTGGATCACTGTACACCCTTCAGGAACATATGCCTGATTACGGGTAAGTTCGTTGAGAGTAGTAAAATGCGATATTACATTGGATATATTATCCAGAACCGAGTCGTCAAAAATAAGGGTCGTATCAAAATACTCACACAAGGTTTTCTTCGTTATATCATCTTTAGTGGGTCCTAATCCTCCTGTCATTAAAATGACATCGACACGCTCAAACAAGTCATTTATCGTATCTTTGATTTGTCGGGCGTTATCGCCTATCGACTGCATTTCTTCAACCTCGAATCCGCTCAATGTAAGTTTATGAGCCATCCAGGCTGAATTTGTATCCACAATCTGGCCAATGAGTATTTCATCACCGATTGTCACTATAGCTGCTTTCATTATTTCCTCACTTCTTTATTTAACCTTTAAGTATTCTATAAATATTAATGATATATTTTTTCTTTCTCTTTGTCATGCTGACGAAGGAAGCATCTCGTACCTGTTTAGGCTGGGATCCTTCGTTTCACTCAGGATGACAAAAATGTATCAATAAATTCTTTTTGTTACTTAATACCTGATACAAAGATAAGCAGTTCATTTTCTTTCGTCAATAAAAAACTCCGGCAGATTAAGCCGGAGTTTCTTCTTATATGAAAAATATCTCTGAACTATTCAAAATAAGTTGCATCTAAATATGTGAACTGAGGCTGGTCAGCTTTACGCATCGAAAGACTAACAACATCCCACTGAGTAGGCCAACCGCCAAAAGTAGCGCCGATCCTGACTATTTTTACAGGATGAGAACCTTTAGCCAACGCTACAGATTTATCGCTGCGAGAAAATCTCCGCGCTGTACCTTTATTGTCTTTCTCATTAGATATTAATAGCTTACCATCTATCCAAAACTCAGTATCTGTATTAAAATAATATACCCCATCTTCAGGAATATTGATATAACCGGTAAGCACTGTCGAACAGAAGTTTTCCGGATATACTTCCTTGTAATCCATTATTCTGTATTTCGAATTCTGAGGTGCAGCCACCTGTTCGGTTTCGTCAGGGGTTTTACCATCCAGATCTGCGACTTTCAAGAAGCTACCTTTATAATATTCGGCTTTCAGTCCTGATTGTGTACTTTCTTCCCTGTTTGCAGCAGGCGCATAGGTTTGTTTTTCGATAGTAATTGTACGAACAGGCCCCATTTTACCTGACAATAACACTGAACGTATTTTTAAAGTTGTATTTTCAGTGAATATCAATGCATCTTTATACTCCTGCGACGCAATTTGAGGTTCGCTACCATCTGTTGTATACACCATTTTTACAGGCTCGCTGGTTTTAAACTCAAAAGTAGCTTTATCGGTAAATGCCGCGAAGTTGCATGAAGGTGGTACGGCAATAGAATCACCTGCCCAATTGGCCACTTTAGCAAAGCCTTTATCTTCCGGTACAGGAATATAATAATTGACACCATGCATATCCAGACGCACACGCTGGTTTTCGATACGACGTTCAAAATCCTTATAGTCTTTCTTCTCTTTAGGAGTCCAGGTTAGTTCAGCCAAAGCAATTACACGCGGATAGATATCGTGTTCCATATCGTCTCCATTATATTTGTATTCAGTCCATACATTTGTTTGCGCACCTAAAATATGATGCTGCTTATCTGCTGCTATCTGATCAGGAACAGGTTCGTAACCATATACTTTTTCTAGTGTCAGGAATCCGCCGATAGTAACAGGAAGAAGTTTAGAGTCACCCTGATACTTATCTAAGTACATCCAATTTCCGGGAGTCATTATCACATCGTGCCCCATATTAGCAGAAGCAATACCGCCCTCTTCTCCACGCCAGCTCATCACTGTCGCCGATGGAGCTAATCCTCCTTCAAGTATTTCGTCCCAACCTATCATTTTCTTATTATTCTTCAACAAGAACTTCTCGATGCGTTGCACAAAATAACTTTGAAGCTTTGCCTCTGCGGTGTGACCTTGTTCTGCTTTCAATCCTAGTTCCTTTATACGAGCCTGGCATTTAGGACAAACTTCCCATCTACTTTTCGGAGCCTCATCGCCACCAATATGTATATAATCACTCTCAAACAAAGGTATCACCTCTGCGAATACATCTTCCAGGAACTGGAATACACTGTCATTTCCGGCACAAAACACATCGTTAGATACTCCCCAGTAGTTTCTCACTTCAATAGGTTTACCTGTACATGACAATTCGGGATATGCATGCAAAGCGGCTACGGCATGTCCCGGCAGCTCTATTTCAGGAATTACTTCGATGAAACGTTCTTTCGCATATGCTACAATATCTTTGACCTGTTCTTGTGTATAGTAGTAAGGCCCATATTTATTTCCTTCACCCTCTGTACGCACAGAGCCCATCTGCGTTAGCTTCGGATACTTCTTTATTTCGATTCTCCAGCCTTGATCTTCCGTCAGATGCCAGTGAAATTTATTGATCTTAAACATTGCCAATACGTCCAGTTGCTTCTTAATGAAGTCTACATCGACAAAATGGCGGCAAACATCGAGATGCATTCCACGATATTTAAAACGAGGCTCATCTTTTACAGTCACAGCCGGTACATTCCAAGCAATGTTTTTCACCGGGATATGGCTCTCTGCTTCAGCAGGTAAGAGCTGCATCACCGTTTGCATACCATAAAACAATCCTTGTGGTGTTTTTGCCTGTATGTCGATACCTTTACTTGTTACGTCCAACAAATAACCTTCATCATTAACCGGTATATCAGGAGCAATGGCCAAATTGATATAATCCACAGCGGGCTTATCTTTCACTACAGAGAAAGGATACCCGGTAGATACTTTAAGCTTCGTAGCAAAGTATGATGCCACTTTTTCCACATCAGGATTATTAGCTACAAAAACAACACTCTTCGATAGTTTGAAGGTATCAGCTTTTTGTGTTAGTTCAAGTGGCATAGGCGTAATATTTATACCTTCATTATACGGTTTATGAACAGGTTGTCCCGTACCGGCACACGAAGTTATAAGCATAGCCACTATTATTAGCAAAAATAAAGGAATTAGCCTTTTCATTAGCATAGCGATTTAAAGATTAATATTTGACTTATTTCTACAAAGATAAAGATCGTTTGTCTCATAATCATCAATTAAGTGTTAATTAACATTTAAAGGCAAATAAAAAAGGTTGCCAATATATTGGCAACCTTTCTATTATATAGGAACCGATTACTCAGCTTTTCCCGCACTACCCAGCACTGCTTCTATTTTGTGCTTGTATAGTTTCTTCATATTGTCACGAGCTGGTCCAAGATATTTACGAGGGTCGAACTCAGCAGGTTTAGTAGCGAATACTTCACGTACAGCTGCTGTCAAAGCAAGACGGCTATCTGAGTCGATATTGATCTTACATACCGCCGATTTTGCTGCTCTGCGAAGTTGCTCTTCAGGAATGCCGATAGCATCTTTCAACGCGCCGCCATATTTATTGATAGTATCCACTTGCTCTTGAGGAACAGATGATGCTCCGTGAAGAACAATAGGGAAACCCGGAAGTTCTTTTTCTACTTCTTCCAAGATGTCGAAACGCAATGGAGGCGGAACCAGATGACCGTTTTCATCTCTTGTACATTGCTCAGGAGTAAATTTGTTAGCTCCGTGAGAGGTACCGATAGAGATAGCCAATGAATCACAACCTGTACGTGTCGCGAAATCCACAACTTCTTCAGGTTGAGTATATGTATGATGTTCAGCAGATACTTCATCTTCTACACCAGCCAATACTCCAAGCTCTCCTTCAACTGTTACGTCAAATTGATGCGCGTATTCTACTACTTTTTTAGTAAGGGCGATGTTCTCTTCGTATGGAAGATGAGAACCATCGATCATTACAGAAGAGAATCCTGAATCGATACAGTCTTTGCAAGTCTCGAAAGTATCACCGTGATCTAAGTGCAAAACTATTTGAGGTTTTTCCCATCCCAAGCTTTTTGCATATTCTACAGCGCCCTGTAGCATGTAACGCAATAAGATAGGATTGGCATATTGACGCGCACCTTTAGATGCTTGTACAATAACCGGAGATTTTGTTTCCGAAGCGGCTTGTACAATAGCTTGCAATTGTTCCATGTTATTAACATTGAACGCAGGTATCGCATATCCGCCTTTTACAGCTTTTGCAAACATCTCCTTTGTGTTTACTAATCCTAAGTCTTTGTAATTAACCATTGTTTTTAATTTATAATTGATTATATGTGATTATTAATATCACTTGAATACTCTACAAAAATAACAAATTTATACGACAAAAGGTTGCTTTATTAAGGTAAAATAACCTTCTATTTATCATTTCCACAGAGGTGTAGGATACTCTCCTTTATCCACCAGATCCTGCAATTTCTCCACAACACCCGGTCTATCTTCGGCATATGTAACGCCGAACCATTTCGATGGTGTATCCAATACCTTCACATCGGCCGTTTTTGTAGTGATGAGGTGGTCTACCATTAGTGGTATGAAATATTCAGATTTAAGGTTGTGCTGATTTAATTCGAGGAACTTGATAAAGTATTTTTCGGAATGCTCGAAATAGTCCGGAGTGAATCCCCACATATTCATAGATACAGGCGTATTTTCACCGAGATCGTACCAATAGTTTTCGGCATCTTTATATTTAATAACGCCATCGACGCGTTCGATATGCGTACGTTCAACCACACTTGTCAAATATTCTTTTTCGTCTGTTGTACAAACACCTCTGGCTACAGATCCACTTTCCGACAAGGTATTATGTAAACGATAACCCACCATACAATAATGGTTTTCCTGTCCTACCATTTTCTTTAATTGTTCTGCCAATATAGCATAGCTCTCACGACCATAGAAATCATCGGCATTGATTACGGCAAAAGGCTCATTAATGACGTCTTTACCCATCATCACGGCATGGTTCGTCCCCCATGGTTTTACTCTTTCAGGGTGTACTGCAAATCCTGCCGGCAATTTGTCGAGTTCCTGAAAAACGACTTCTACCGGAACAAGGCCTTCGTATTTGGAAACAATCTTTTTACGGAAATCTTCTTCAAAAAATTCCCTGATAACGAATACGATCTTTCCGAATCCTGCTCTCAAAGCATCGTAAACAGAATAGTCCATGATGGTTTCACCGCCGGGTCCTATTCCGTCCATTTGTTTAAGACCACCATAACGGCTTCCCATACCGGCAGCAAGTATAAACAAGGTTGGTTTCATAATATAAATAAATTGGTTTTTAGATTAGTTTTCGGATGTAAAGATAATCATTTTAACTAAAAAGTAACAAACTTCTACAGTTATCAGTCTACAATCATCAGTCAACAACTTGTACCTCGTACCTCGTATCTCGTCTACTCATAACTTTTTAACTAAAAAGTAACAAACTCCACACTCAATTAGCCATTAGCCCCTTGCTCGTGCGGCTACCCTCTTTGTCATCCTGACCGCAGGGAAGAATCCCGATCCCCGGGAGACAGGAGATGCTTCCTGTCGTCAGCATGACAAACCAGAATTTAACTAAAAAGTAACAAACTTCTACAGTAAACAGTAGTTAGTAGTCAGTAAACAGTCGACCTTTTCGTCATTGCGAACGGAGTGAAGCAATCCAGAGTATTGATTATTAATGGATTGCTTCGGGTAAACCCTCGCAATGACGTGCGACAGTCAGCAGTCAACAACTTGTACCTCGTACCTCGTACCTCGTATCTCGTCTACTCGTAACTTTTTAACTAAAAAGTAACAAACTCCACACTCAATTAGCCATTAGCCCCTTGCTCGTGCGGCTACCCTCTTTGTCATCCTGACCGCAGGGAAGGATCCCGATCCCCGGGAGACAGGAGATGCTTCCTGTCGTCAGCATGACAAACCAGAATTTAACTAAAAAGTAACAAACTTCTACAGTAAATTAGCCATTAGCTGTTAGCCGTTAGCTTATAGCCTTTGTCGCTTCGCGCCATTGTTAACTGTTGACTGTTGACTGTTACTGTCGCTTCGCGCCATTTGCTAATTTACAAATTTGCTAATTTGCTAATTTGCTAATTATCACTATATCTATAGATAAAACTAACGCCGGACAATGTTTCACTTCTCACTTTTATGGTTGCCGATTCATAACTTTCTATCATGGCTTAAAGTTTTAGAGGTATATGAATACTGATATTCTCTTCAAAAGAATTTAGCCTGTCCTTTTCTCCGGCCAGCCAGATAACATCGTCTTCCTGAAATACAATATTAGGTGTTACGTTGATAATAGATTCACCGTTCCGGTCTATACCGATAATCATACATTCGGTTCTTTCTCGTATGTTTGCTTCTGCTATTGTTTTACCAATAAGCGAACATTTCGGTTCAACAATAAACTGGGACAGGCTTATATGATGTTGAGCCTCTTCCTCCATTTGGGATATCAGCGCTTTTTTATCTTCCAAAAACTGAGCTAACTTTTGCATTTCTTCGTCCGATCCCGAAACAACCAGTTTGTCGAATGGATAAAGACGTTCATTGCCATCAGGGATATTTATCTTTTTACTGCCTCTGATTATCGTTATCACATTTACTCCTGTTTGTTGTCTGAAGTTCAACTCTTTAAGCGAATAACCTATATTAGGTGAAGATTGGGATATTTCGAACTCTTCTATATGTATATTTTTAGAGCGAAGGTCGTTAGCAACAGTCGGTAATATCGCGGCCTTTTTCTCATCCAATATCTGTTTCAGGTTCAGATTCTCAAGAAAGCGCGCTTCTATTCTTCGCGATTGTGCCTTAAATCCTTGAGAGAAAATAATAAGAGTTACCACGACCAATGATATAATAACCATCAAAACTGTCAACCTCGGAAACAAAGGAATGAGGACGAGCAATATAAGGGCCAGGCATAGAATAATCCGGAAAACAATGAGTGAGACTAATGCACTCCTGTTCAGACGATTATCCTTCCATAGATTCTTAAATTCCTCGGAACGGTTCCTCTTCATCATAATAGCTCGTAAGAATGGAGCCATCAGCGTGAGTGTAATCAAAGCAGCCAGTATATTCCCCCAAATACTTCCCGGTACATATTCCACGATATAAGGGTTTATAAAATTCTGGAAAACAAGGAGTATTGCTATACAGATCGCCGTATATATAGCAACCAGTTTCAATATACTTTTCAACAAACGATTCCAGTCATTTTGTTTATTTACAGTATTGTAGCTATTCGCGGTATATCCTAGTTTTAGTTTTTCCCATTTTCCGGGTATAAGTTTTTCCACCCGGTTAAATACCGGTTCAGCCCACCTTATACAATACGGAGTCGTAAATGTTGTCACCACTGATACTGCCACTATGATCGGATATAGAGATTCCGTTATCACCCCAAGGCTTACCCCAAGAGTAGCAATAATAAAAGAAAATTCCCCTATTTGCGCCAAGCTGAAACCTGATTGCATGGCAACCTTAAGACCTTCACCGGAGGCCAACACACCAACAGTTGCAAACATTATACGTCCTACCAACACAACCAATGTAAGTATAAGTACCAATATCCCGTATTCTGCAATAACAGCAGGATCGATCATCATACCTACCGAAACAAAAAACACCGCGCCAAAGAGATTTTTAAGCGGTTCTATGAGATGTTCAATGTGTTTTGACTCTACAGTTTCGGCTAATATAGAACCCATGATAAAAGCGCCCAACGCGGCTGAAAATCCTACAACAGTAGCAAAGTATACCATCCCCAGACAAAGACCGATCGCTACAATCAGCAAGGTCTCATCATTCAGATATTTTTTTAGTTTTTTCAACATGGTAGGTATCATATATATGCCTACAACAAACCATATCAGCATAAAAAACAGCAGTTTGATCACACTATTGGCCAACTCGCCACTCTCGAAACGCGTACTGGCAGCGAAAGTAGTCAGCAATACCATCATGATGATAGCCGCAATATCTTCGACAATGAGCATTCCAAATACAATACCTGCAAATTTTTTCTTTTGCAATCCCATATCATTGAATGCCTTGATTATAATAGTGGTAGAAGACATAGACAACATACATCCTAAATAAATACTATCCATCGTTGTCCAATCGTTAACCAGATTGGCAATAAACAGCTCCCCTGTCAAATATCCGACAATTATCATAGACCCCAGATTGATCAGAGTAGCGATGGATGCTTTGCCTCCCACATCCATCAGCTTTTTAAAGCTAAATTCGAGTCCTAATGCAAAAAGCAAGAAAATGACACCTATTTCGGCCCATATACTTACATTTGCCATATCGGATATTTCAGGTAAGGTTTTGAAGACTTCATTTACTTTTTCGGGCGCTAATCCGCTTATTTTGATAACCGAACTTTCTATAAATTTCTTAAAATGCAAACCGGCTATAAATCCGGCTACTATATAACCTAATACCACAGGTTGTTTCAGCCATTTGAATATAATAGTAATGATGCCGGCAGTAATTAATATAATTGCCAGATCGCTTATAAAATCGGGTAAATGAGCCATATATATTTAAATTTATTATTCGTTTTTATTAGAAAGTATTTTCCGGAGACGTTTTTGGGCGGTTAAAAATACCGAAAAAAAATGGGTTATGAAAATAAAATAACAATACGGTTGAGGGGCAGAACAAAAAAACACTTTCTTATGACCTGAAAATTAATGTCAATCAGTAGTTAAAGTAGTCAAGTAGTTATCAGTTGCTTAGCAACTTGGAAGTTAAAAAGTTCTGAGTTTTAAGTTTTAAGTTCTGAGCACTCACTACTTACTACTTATAACTACTTGACTACTAATGCGGATATAGAACTAAAAATTTACGGAAACAAAGAGAAAGCAACCGGATTTATTTGCCTACCTTCGGAGAACAAATTAACGGATATTGTTCTTACGAAATCAGGATATGATTACCATATAGAAAAAGGACAAATTCAAGGTATAAACTATATGATTAACAGGTAGAATATGAAACTCGGCAAAATTTTCCTTTTCCTATTTACTTTTTCAGTAATAAACCTTTTCGCACAAGATAAACAAAACGAATGGCAATACTATTTTGATAAACCCGCTACTATTTGGGAAGAATCTGTCCCTCTGGGAAACGGACGCATCGGCATGATGCCGTGGGGCGGTATTGAACATGAACGGATCGTACTGAATGAAATATCCATGTGGTCGGGAAACAAACAGGACGCGGACAATCCCGATGCGTACAAACATCTAGGCGAGATAAGGAAACTATTATTTGAAAAAAGAAATAAAGAAGCCCAGGAACTGATGTACAAAACTTTTACCTGCAAGGGAAAAGGCAGCCAAGGTATAGACTACGGCAGGTTTGAGAATTTCGCAAATCTATATATAGACTTCACCTATGCCGAATCATCCGAACCGATTCAATACAAAAGGGCTTTGGATATGAATAATGCCTTGTCCACTATATCTTTCACTAAGAATAACATTGAATATAAACGTGAATATTTTACATCCTTTACTGATGATATAGGCTTAATCAGATACACGGCAAATAAAACGAAGGCGCTGAATCTTAAAGTTTCACTTCAACGTGATGAAAACTTTGAGACTTATGCCAGCGGGAACATTCTATATATTTACGGACAGTTGAGGGCCGGAGAAGGTTATACCGGAATGAAATATATGGGAATGGTAAAGATAGCGAACAAAGGAGGTAAATTATCTACCACAAATAAGGAAATAAATGTAGAAGATGCCGACGAAGTGACTTTATTTGTTTCTATGGTTACGGATTACAACAACGCGAACTACGAAAGACTGGTATCCGGCTTGTTGAATAACGCAGGTAATAATTATGAAAAACTAAAGAAAAATCATATCGAAGCATACCAAAGGCTTTTCAACCGCGCAGACCTTACTTTAGACAAAAACAAAAATTCCGGGCTACCGATTGATAAACGATTAGAAGCCTTTGCGACAGACAAAACAGACTACGACCTTGCCGCCCTGTATATGCAATACGGACGTTATCTGCTGATATCATCTACCCGCCCGGGAAATCTGCCGCCTAACCTGCAAGGATTGTGGGCTCCGCAGATAAAAACGCCATGGAACGGAGATTATCATATGAATATTAACCTGCAAATGAATTTATGGGGTGCTGAAATGTTCAATCTTTCGGAATTGCATATGCCTACTATAGAGTATGTGAAATCACTGGCAGAACCCGGAAGCAAAACAGCGAAGATATACTATAACAGCCGTGGATGGGTCACACATATCCTCGGCAATGTATGGGGATTCACATCTCCGGGCGAACACCCGTCATGGGGCGCGACCAATACGGCGGGAGCATGGATGTGCCAGGATTTGTGGGAACATTATGTCTACACACAGGATATTGAATACCTGAAATCCGTATATCCGACAATGAAAGGTGCTGCCCAATTCTTCGAAGATATGCTGATAGAAGACCCTAACAACGGCTATCTGGTAACAGCGCCGACCACTTCCCCCGAAAATGCTTATAAAATGCCGAACGGGGATGTAGTAAGCATCTGCGCGGGATCTGCAATGGATAACCAAATTATCCGTGAATTATTTACCAATGTAGAAAGTGCTGCCAACTTGTTGAATGTAGATGAAAAATGGATCAAAAATATATCTTCAAAAAAAGAACGCCTTGCCCCTACTACAATTGGTAAATACGGACAAGTAATGGAATGGCTCGAAGACTATGAAGAAAGCGAACCGCATCACCGCCATGTATCACAACTCTACGGATTATACCCCGGATATGAGATGACATACGAAAAAACACCCGAACTGATGGAAGCTGCCAAAGTAAGCCTCAACAGGCGTGGCGACCAGTCCACAGGTTGGTCGATGGCATGGAAAATCAATTTCTGGGCACGGCTCAAAGACGGGAACAGGGCTTATAAACTTATTGGCGACCTGCTAAAACCGGCAAAAAACAATTGGGGCACCTATCCCAATCTGTTCAGTGCGCATCCACCGATGCAGATTGATGGCAATTTCGGAGGTTCTGCCGGAATAGGTGAGATGCTTCTTCAAAGCCACGAAGGTTTTATTGAGTTGCTTCCTTCCATTCCGGAAGGTTGGAAAAACGGTAACGTAAAAGGAATGAAAGGAAGAGGGGGCGCAGAAGTATCTTTTGACTGGCAAAACGGAAATATCCGGGATATAAACTTAAAGGCTGATGTTGATAATAAATTTATCGTCAAACTACCTGAAGGAAAACCGGAAATATCAGGAACAAATAATTACCGGATAGAGAACGGAAAATTATACCTGACATTAAAGAAAAACGACAAAGTAAAAATAAAGATCAAGTAGGAGCAGACCTATATACGCGCCTGTTTTATTTGGTGGACACATAGGTTCGCCCCTACAACACAAAATGCGTCAATAAAACATTAGGATACAACCACTTTTACAATGTAAATAAAAATCGCATCCGGTTTTCTTGTTTTATTAATAAAATTCATATACTTTTGCACTGCTTTTGAAATAAAGTATTTAGGTATTGTCTCATGGTGTAATGGTAACACAACTGATTTTGGTTCAGTCGTTCAAGGTTCGAATCCTTGTGAGACAACGGAAACGCTAAATTAGCAGCTGTATAACAATAAGTTATACGGCTATTTTTGTTTTAGGGAGAGTTGGAAACAACAACACCTGCTGGCGCGGACTTCCAGTCCGTGTCTTCTTTGCTACGCAACACACAGACGGGACGTCTGCGCAAGCAACTGAGGGATGAAATAATGCCGCTATATAAAAAACGTATTGTGTGGTCTTCACAGACGACACAATACAGGAACACAATCCATGCACCCAAACCAAATGCACGTCATAAAAAATAAGACTACATAACGTCGCTTATTTAATACACTTTATCATAGTACATGACAAAAAATATTGGGCATATCGTTGTGTTGATTTTCATAATATTGAAGCTATTGCTTATAATTACCGGATTGCTTCGTCGGCTAACGTCTCCCCGCAATGACATATTTTTATATACTGTTGATAATGAGTGAAATGAAAATATATTCAACATATCAAAAATGTAGCGATTTAGCATTCTGTCATATACCATTGTGCCCAAAAAATTGGGTTCCGACTCGCAATGACGAAAACTCTATCTTTTGACACATCTCCCCCGCGCTCAATTTTTAAACACGGGGTAAAAGGAGTCGCACGGAGAATCTATAAAAAACTCTGTGTTTCTCAGTGTCTTCTCTGTGTAACTCAGTGTTATAATCCCGGATTTATCTATACAGTAGTGAGTAGTAAGTAGTAAGTAGTAAGTAGTAAGTAGTATACTGGAAATAATTAAATCTTTGAATCTTTGAATCTTTAAATCTTATTTCGTACAGATTAGTAGAGAGTATTGTCAGGCTTATGGAAGCTGATATATCGATCGAATAACAAAACTGTAGGAACAACATAATATATAACCAGGGAAAAGCTGCTTATCTTGACAATACCAATTTTTCTTAAAAAAAACTGAGGAACAGACCCTTAACTGTTAAAGTTATAAAATAGTTATTTTTTTTTCAAAAAAATAAAATATATTTGTAACAGCAGTTGTTTTTAGAGTTGTTTTTAGGTTAGATAATACTTTACAGCCTTCAGTATGAAAAATTTTTTACTGTATATGTTCAGTAAAAATAAAAGAACATATAAAGAAATAGCAAGACAATTTGGGTGTAGTGCGTTTAAAGTGCATGCTTTGGCACGGGGAAAAAGGGCGAAATCAAATAAGGATTATGATATTATTCAATTATTAATAGACAAAGGAATTGTAGCCGGGTATAGAACAATATAACAAGTTAAAGTATTGATACAAAACAAAAAGGTCAACAGAACCAGCATTATTTATTTACTATCGTAATCATATATTCTTTTTATGACCGGCTGACAAGGCACAATCTATAATTTCAGATAAGAAAAATAATATTTTTCAACCGTTTTAGATAAAAGCTGGATATTCAACATATCCGATGCTTCGGATATATCCTTTATTGTTTCGTCATTGTAAAGAATATCAATACTGTCATCAAATTCGTTATACATATTCGTATATATTACATCGGACGAGTATAAATAAGAGGCTTCATATTCACTTATGCCCAACTCTTTCACATACTTTTCCACATACTTGCTAATATATGCCGGATCAGCGGGTTGAGCAGTTATTTCTATTTTGAATAATTTTCTATTTACCAACCCGGAACTAAGTTTGGACAAAATAATATCATCGCTATCAGCCCACACCTTCAAGGCGCTCCAAATATCATTATCATCTAATTTAATAAAATGAGCTAAAACCTCATCTTTATTTTTTTCATAATACTTCTTATCTATTTTATTCTCCAGAAAATAAAGTAGAGCCGGTGATGCAAATAACTTAGTACCTGCATTTGAAAGCTCTTTTGCCCGGGCCAATACTTTTATTAGCATCTTTTCGGCAGCTACAGCTGTTTTATGCAAGTAGACCTGCCAATACATCAACCGTCGGGATGTAAGAAAATTTTCAATGGAATAAATCCCCTTTGCTTCTACAACCAAACGATCGTTACGCACATCCAACATTTTTATGATACGTGCCGAACCAATATTTCCTTCCGTTACACCGGAAAAAAAGCTATCGCGCCTAAGATAATCAAGACGGTCAACATCCAGTTGCCCGCTTACAAGCTGGTGCAAAAATCTTTTGGAATACTTGTTCTGAAAAATCATAAGGCAAGTATCCAATTGTCCGGATAACTCCTCATTAAGATATTTTATCAATGCCAGAGATAACTCCTCATGATGTATCCCATTTATAAGCGTGTGTTCCAAGGCATGAGAAAATGGACCATGTCCCACATCGTGTAACAAGATGCAAGCCATTGCACCAATCGCTTCTTCGTTTGTAATTTCATGGCCTTTCATCCTCAGATTACTAACAGCCTCATTCATCAGGTACATAGCCCCTATGGAATGATGTAACCGTGTATGTTGCGCCCCGGGATATACAAAGAACGCCAGACCCATTTGCTTTATACGATTCAGTCTTTGAAGTATAGGATGTTGTATCAGGTCATATAAAAAATTACTGGGTATAGTAATAAATCCGAACACAGGATCATTGATTATTTTCTTTCTGTCCATTTGACAATATTTTAGGTAAACAAAGATAGAGACTTTTGAAAGAACTCAAAATACAATAATTTAACAGAGCAACCCGAAAATATCCAAAATATCATATTATACTGATTTTTACAATATCGAAGCTATTGATTACATTAAAATTACTGGATTGCTTCGTCGGCTAACGCCTCCTCGCAATGACGTTCACAGTAAAGCTTTCTCGTCATTGCGAGGGCTTGTCCCGAAGCAATCCAGCTTAGTGTTTATTTAACTGTATCTTTCTATTTAATAAACAATTAACCCATTGGTATTATTTTGAAGGGATTACCCTAATTTAAAAGCTTATAAGTAAATGATACGATTTATTGTCGTATTTGTCATGCTGAGGAACGAAGCATCTCGTGTCTCTTTTTGGGGTCGAGATCCTTCCCTACGGTCAGGATGACATGCGACAGTAAGTATTTTAGATTACTTATTCTTGGTTTTCATTATAAAAGAGTTACCTTTAAAATTTCAATACAAGACAACAAGTAGCAGTAATTATAATGGCTCGACTAAAAAAACTATGGGCTCGAGTAAAGCATCTATTTCGTTTGACTAAGACCGACAGGGACTCTGTCATAAAAGAGTATTTAGAAAAAGCAAAATAACTATTTTTTCAGAAATTTCTTTCTTAAATTTGCCCAAAAAGTATAACATGGAAATTTTTGAAACATTTTTGCTTCCTAGTGCGTGGATAGCTTTATTAACCCTTTCGTTTCTTGAAATAGTATTAGGGATAGATAATATTGTGTTTTTATCTATCATTTCCGCTAAATTACCCGCCAAAGACCAACCTAAAGCGAGAACAACAGGTCTTTTGCTTGCTATGTTCTTTCGGATAGGATTGCTATTTTGCGTTTCGTGGCTAATGAAACTGACACAACCTATACTAAGCTTCGACACATCCTGGATCGACGGCTCCATATCAGGGCAAAGTATAATAATACTGGTTGGAGGCCTATTCCTTTTATACAAAAGTGTGACAGAGATACATCACAAATTAGAAGGTGAAAGTGATGCAATACATGGAAAATCTAAAACCGGGTTTATCAGCGTTATTGTACAGATAGTAGCGCTCGATATCGTCTTCTCTTTCGACAGTGTACTTACTGCTGTAGGGCTTGTCAGTTTCAATGAATTTGGATATGCAGGAGCCATGACGATCATGGTGACAGCAGTTGTTCTGGCTGTAATGGTTATGCTCCTATTCTCCGCCCCTGTAAGTAAATTTGTCAACGAGCATCCCACTATACAGATGTTGGGACTCTCCTTCCTTATTCTGATTGGAGTAATGTTGATCGTAGAAGCAGCCCACTTATCCAATCTGTCTATATTAGGCTCTGTTGTAGGAGAAATTCCTAAAGGATATATCTATTTCGCCATTGCATTCTCTCTATTAGTAGAATTTCTAAATATGAAGCTCAGGAAAAAGTCAAAACCTGTAAAGCTTAAAGACTCACAATTGATAGATCAAGAAGAAGAATAAATTTGAAAATGTGCCAATTTGAAAATGTGCCAATTGGCGCAAAGCGGCAGCAACTCGTAACTCATAACTTATAACTTATAACTAATTTTATCTACCTTTGCGGCTTCAAAATAAAAAAAGTAAATGCTGATAATAGATAGTCTCAAAGTAGAGTTAGGCGACAGGATTTTGTTCGATAATATTAGCTATATAATAAACGACAAAGATAAAATCGCTCTTGTAGGCAAAAATGGCGCAGGCAAAAGTACCATGCTAAAGATCCTGGCCGGAGTAAATACCCATTACAGAGGAAGCATTACCGGGCCGGATGGCGTTACGGTAGGATACCTCCCGCAAGTAATGAAGGTTTCCGACGAACGTACCGTGCGGGAAGAGGCTTCGCTCGCATTTTCTCATATTTTCGATTTACAAGCAAAAATCGAAGATATGAACACGCAATTGGAAACACGGACTGACTACGAGTCGGACGACTATGCCAAATTGATAGATGACTTTACACATGCGCACGAGCACTTGGCCATGGTAGAAGGCATTAATTTTGAGGGAGAAGTAGAAAAAGCCTTGCTGGGGCTGGGATTCAAACGCACCGATCTGGACAGGGCGACCAATGAATTCAGCGGAGGATGGCGTATGCGGATCGAATTGGCAAAACTGCTGTTGAGAAACCCTGATGTCATGTTATTGGACGAACCTACTAACCATTTGGATATAGAATCGATCGGCTGGCTCGAGGAATTTATTAATACGCAGGCTAAAGCCGTAGTGCTCATTTCCCACGACCGGGCATTTATCGATGCTGTTACTACACGAACCATAGAACTGACTATGGGACGTATCTACGATTACAAGGTAAATTATTCTAAATATATAGAGTTGCGACAAGAGCGACGCCTGCAACAAATACATGCTTGGGAAGCGCAGCAAAAGCAAATAGCAGAGATAGAAGAGTTTATTGAGCGATTCCGTGCACAGGCAGCAAAGGCTGTCCTGGTACAAAGCCGGGTTCGTCAACTCGAAAAAATGGAACGGGTAGAGATAGACGAGGAAGACAAATCGCAGATACGCATCCGTTTTCAACCTGCAACACGATCGGGAAATTATCCTCTGACAGTGGATATGGTGACAAAAAAATACGACGATTATCTTGTCTTCGAAAACACGAATCTGATGATAGAACGTGGCGAGAAGATAGCTTTAGCAGGAAAAAACGGCGAAGGAAAATCCACCTTTGTGAAATGCATTATGGGAGAAACTACGTACGATGGCGATATTATGCTGGGACACAATGTCGAGATTGGCTATTTTGCACAGAACCAGGCAGACCTACTAGACGAGGAACTTACTGTATTTGAAACTATAGACCGTGTGGCCGAAGGTGATATACGAACACAAATACGGAGTATCTTAGGAGCCTTTATGTTTAACAAAGAAGATTCTGAGAAAAAGGTGAAAGTTCTATCAGGAGGTGAACGTACTCGCCTGGCAATGGTAAAACTTTTATTGGAACCTGTAAACCTTTTGATCCTTGACGAGCCTACCAACCATTTGGATCTAAAGACTAAGGAAGTCCTTAAAAATGCACTGTTAGACTACGATGGTACTGTTATCTTAGTATCGCATGACAGAGATTTTTTAGACGGGCTGGCAACTAAAGTTTTCGAATTTTCAGATAAAAAAGTAAGGGAACATATAGGCGGTATAAAAGACTTTTTGGCTAAAAAGAAAGTTTTATCATCCTAAATATTTGTATATGATGTTTTTTTACTTATCTTTATTGCTAATTGTCAATCTTTTATAAAACTACTAAAAAATGAAAAAAATGAAAAAAGTATTATTTTCGTTAGTTGTTGTGATGTTGATTCTTACATCATGCGGAGCAGATGCAGTAAAATTCAACGATTCGATTATTAAAGAACAGACGTCGATGTTTTCTGCTATAGAAGATTATAGCAATAAACTGAGTCAGGCTGCCACAAACAATTCTTTCGCAGAAATTAAAGCTGTCAGTGATAGCCTTTTAACAAAACTGGATAAAAGTATCGAAGTTATCAAAGGCCTGAACACTCCTTCGGGAGGCGAAAAGTTTAAAGAAGCAGCTATCGATTATTTTGAATCTGCTAAAAAAATTATTACTCTAGGAGAGAAAGCATCTTCTCTAGGAAATGAACCGACAGAAGAACAAGCGACTGCTTTTTATGAAGAGTATAACAATGTTGTAAAGGATGTTACTGAAAAAGAAGCAGCTTTACTTGCCGTTCAAAAAGAATTTGCGAAAGAAAAAAATATGAAATTGCAATAATTGCAATTTCAGCTTCTAAAAAAGGACAGGCTGACCGGAATGATCAGCCTGTTTTTGTTTGACTATATATTATTTAGTAGTAACAATAACGGCTCCCTCTTGTCCCTCTTCACCATATAGCTTAACAGCTTCATCTGCCTTCAATATTGTAATTATTTTTATGTTATTAGGGTTGAGTTTCTTTAAAGCATTGTTTGGTTCCTTCTTCCCATCTATAACAATTAGAGGCGCTTTATTTGCTATCCAGTTTATAAAAGTTGTGTCACCTTCTTTTTCAAAAGGGATTGAAGAAACTCCAGAATTCTGACCAGAACTCTGTGAATTCAAAGTTATTGTCAGATAATTCGATTTATCAACTTTAACTGTCGCACTTTTCATATCGATCATAGATATTGCAAGAGTTGCATCATCGGGAACATCTAATACAAACTTACCATACATATCAGTGATGGTACCTCTTTTTGTACCAACAATCACGACGGAAGCTCCAACGACCGGATTACCTGAAGAGTCTTTTACAATACCGCTTACGCTCTTTGTTACAGATTCCTTTTCAGATTCTTTTATCGGAATATTTGTCATAACAAATACCTCATCTTCTTTTGCAGGAAGAGACGATTTCTTTGAGACCTCAACCTTTTCAGATTTTTTTACAGGAGTTTTTGTGAACTCAAATACATCGGTCGTATCATTTACTAAAAAATTACTTTTTGCAGCATCACTTACTTTTGCCATTCCGGAAAAATCACTAACTTTGACTTCTGCGATTTTGTTCAATTGACCGGAAATTTCGGGGCGGGCAAATGCTGTTATTGCTACTACTGTTACCGGAAGTACATAAAGATACTTCAATCTGGCCCACGGGCTTGATTTTTGTTTTGACATCATGGTTATACGTTTTTTAAGTTTACTGTGATTAAAGCTGTTGGCCATTGAGTAGAGCCTTTTGCCGACAGCTTTTTTTATTAATAATAATTGATAATGTTTAGCATCGATACCTTCTTTTAGCACATACTCGTCCGCTTCGTACTCATGTATATTCTGCAACTCTTGTTTAATAAGCCATATAGCCGGGTTAAACCATTGAAAGACAATACAAATATCGGCTAACAAAATATCTATCGAATGGAGTTTACGCACGTGCGCCATTTCATGCGCCATTATTTCCTTGCCGTTTTCCCTTAAATCATTCTCCGATACTATAATGTAATTCATCCAGCTGAATGGAGATATAATTTTATCGTGTACCACAAGCTTAACCCTGCTATCCGGTTTTTCCGCCCTGCCTTGTTGTAATAAACGCCGCATACATAGCAGAAAATAAACATTCCGAAATAGGAAGAATATAATTCCCGCCAGATAAACAATTAACACCCCGTGTATCCATGTCAAGGAATTATCTGATTGAGTAACAGTTGCAACATTATCCGGTTCGACAAATAACTGGTGAAATTCAACAACAGCCTGATTTACCTGAATCTGAGTATCCATATGAATATTGCAAAATGGCACAATAACAGATAAAACCAGTATGCAAAGAACCGCGATACGATTAAAGCGATGGAATGTATCCCTGTTCAGCAACAAACGGAAGAACAGATAAAATACGACCAGACAGGCTGCCGACTTTAATATATATACAAAGAAATCACCCATAGCACTATTTGTTAGAATTTTCCACGTCCTTTATCAACTGCTTCAACTCTTCCAAAGAAATATCCTCCTCCTGCACCAAAGACGATACCGCACTGAGATACGAATTATTAAAATATTTCTTGATTACACCCTTTAGTGTGCCTTTCCTGAAATCGCTTTCAGATACAACCGGGTAATATTGATAGGTATTGCCAAAAGTATTGTGAGACAGAAAACCCTTTTCCTCCAATCCCCTCACAATAGTGGATAATGTATTGAAATGAGGCTTGGGCTCATCGCAAAAACTCAGTATTTCTTTTACAAACAAAGGACCTTTTTCCCAAAAGAAACACATTAATTCTTCTTCCCTTACAGTTAAGTCTTTCATAATCCGATCATATTTTTCTACAAATAACTATATAATTTAGTTTATAAACTAATATTTTTAGTTAAAAAACTATTTTTATTAGTTGATATATCCTGATAACGTATTTAATGTAGTTTTAACCGCTCTATGGAGAGAAAAATTCTCAATAATTATTATCTTTACGGCCTTAATTAATAATAATGAACCAGAAGTATCCTTCAGCCTTATTAGAGAACGCGGTAAACGAATTTGCCAAGCTTCCGGGTATAGGCAGAAAAACGGCATTACGCCTTATTCTGCACTTGCTGCGGCAGGATGATGCTACTGTAGATAATTTTTCTCAAGCGCTCGTATCACTAAAACATCAGGTAAAATACTGCAAGGTCTGCCATAATATATGCGACAACGAGGTGTGCTCTACCTGCCAGGACAAATCCCGCGACTCTGCCACGGTGTGTGTCGTAGAAAATATAAAAGAAGTGATGGCTATCGAAAACACGATGCAGTATAAAGGCCTCTACCATGTGTTGGGTGGAATTATTTCACCTATCGATGGCATTGGCCCGGCCGATCTTGAGATAGAGAGCCTGGTGGAACGTATATCTACGGGAGGAATTAACGAAGTAATATTAGCTTTGAGTACTACGATGGAAGGGGACACAACTAACTTCTATATTTACAAGAAGTTATCACCATACAATGTAAAAGTTTCGATGATTGCCCGCGGTATTTCCATCGGTGATGAAATAGAATACGCGGATGAAGTTACATTAGGACGATCTATTTTAAACCGTACCCTTTTTAACGAATCGTACAGAATATAAACGAACGAACGAATGAATGAATGAATGAATGAATGAATGAGTAATCAAATAAAAAAATCACATACCCTCCAAATAATAGTTTTTTGGGTAAATATCATTCTCCTGGCAATCGCTCTGCTCTTTGTACTCAAAGCCAAAGGGCCGGACTTTGCTTCTTTTCCGACAACGAACATTGCTTTTGAGAGGTATGCGATCATTCTTACATTGGCTATAATACCAATATCGTTGAAACTTTTTCATTCTTATCACCAGAAAATAAAAAGTTTGAGCCAAGATAAATTTATTAAGAAATATACAATAGCTTACTACTTACGTCTCATCACATTCGACATAGTAGCTATACTTAACCTGACAGGCTTCCAATTGTATAATTCACACAATACAATGTATTTGACAATAATGATTATCTTTGCACTGTTTTTTTGTTATCCGAACAGACAAGCATTACAAAATGAAAAGTCAGAAAATGATTAAACTTATAATATGATTATTGCAGTAGATTTTGACGGAACAATCGTAGAACACGAATATCCGAAGATAGGGCGTCCTATTCCCTTTGCAATCGAAACCTTACAACAGCTACAAAAAGATGGTCACACCCTTCTCTTGTGGTCGGTACGCAGTGGGAGTTTGTTGCAAGAAGCAATGGCCTATTGCGAAAGTAATGGTGTAAAATTTTATGCTGCCAATAGAAATCATCCGGAAGAAGATCCTTCAAAAGCCTCTCGAAAACTTGATGCAGATCTTTTTATCGACGACCGCAATCTAGGTGGGCTTCCCGATTGGGGTGTTATCTACCATACTATTAAAGCAACAGAAAAAGGAGAAAATTCTTTCGAAAAGATAATGATGTCGTCCGGAGAAAATCAATGCATCCGCCGCAGAAAAAAGAATTTCTTCATCCGTTTGGGAGAAATGTTCGAAAAAGACAAATACTGATTAAGAAACTGTTTAAATTTTATACGAATATTTTATTATAATACTATCTTCGTTCATTTTCAGTCTCTTTTTATCTTATTTTTCCCTTTTTTCAGTTTGAATAGCCCGCTATTCGCACTTCAAAAAAGAAAAAATCACTCTAAAAATAGTTCTGAAAATCTGAACGAATAAAATTTAAACAGTTTCTAAAAACAACACTACAATATGCTTTTAAAAAATTCACAATTAAGCCTTCGAGCCGTCGAGCCGGAAGACCTGGAAATACTCTATAAATGGGAAAATTCGACAGAATTATGGATACACGGAAATACTCTTGCTCCTTATTCGAAGCTGGTATTGCGTGAATATATCAATAATGCTATAGAGATGGATATCTATCAAAGCAAACAACTACGGCTAATGATAGACCTTACAGATAAAAATGGAGATATTACCATCGGGACTATCGATCTCTATGATATCGATCCACATAATCGTAGAGCCGGTATCGGAATATTGATCGATGAGATTTATCGTAAAAAACAATACGCAACCCAAGCATTGGAGCTGACAAGAGATTATGCATTCAATTTTTTACGCCTGCATCAAATATATGCCTATATATCGCTAAGCAATACCAAAAGTATCAGCCTCTTCGAAAAAGCGGATTTTAAACATGTCGGCATATTGAAAGACTGGGTACAACGCGGAGAGAGGTTCGAAGATGTGCAGCTTTGCCAGCTTATAAACAAAAGCAAATGAACGAAGATATAAAAAAAGCCTTTGACACGTTGGTGGCCGGAGGCTTGATCCTCTATCCTACCGATACTATCTGGGGAATTGGTTGCGACGCCACCAATGAAGATGCTGTTCGACGGGTTTATGAACTTAAAAAGCGTACCGACAGCAAGGCTTTAATCACATTGTTGGACAGTCCTGCAAAGCTGAATTTTTATATCGAAGATGTGCCCGATGTTGCCTGGGACTTAATAGAATTGGCTGACAAGCCTCTTACTATTATATACGATAAAGCACGGAATGTGGCATCTAATCTGATAGCCGAAGATGGCAGCCTGGCTATCAGAATAACAAAAGAAACTTTCTCGCAAGGGCTATGCAACCGTTTCCGCAAAGCTTTGGTATCTACATCGGCTAATATTAGCGGAGAACCTTCCCCTACCAATTTTAGCGAGATCAGTGATGAAATAAAAAACAGTGTCGATTATATTGTTCAATACCGTCAGGATGATACGGCTAAAGCCAAAGCATCCAGTATTATAAAACTCGGAAAGAGCGGAGAGATAAAGATAATAAGGGAATAATGCCTGTTTTCGAAGATAAAATATTCGATGGAGTTACCTATTCGCCGGGATTAACGAAAGACGTATTCGAAGGCTGCGCTTTCTCTAACTGTAACTTTTCGGAAGCTAAGATTTCATCCTGCAACTTCACCGATTGTACCTTCATCAACTGCAATTTATCTATGACAGACTTTAACCAGTCAACCCTGAACAATGCAGAGTTCAGAAACTGTAAGATACTAGGCGTAAAGTTCAATAATTGTCACGATTTTATCTTCGAAGTACGTTTTGATAACTGTATGCTTGATTACAGCTCTTTTGAGAAACGGAAGATGAGTAAAACCATTTTTAAAGATTCGTCCCTCAAGGGTGTAGATTTTGGCGACGCAGATATAAAGCAATCTAAATTCATAAACACAGACCTCAACGAGGCTATTTTTTACAATACGAATATTCAGGAAACTGATTTTACATCTGCTTATAACTATTCGATAGATTTAAGTCAAAACAGTATCAAAAAAGCCCGTTTTGCCAAAGATGGTTTAGCCGGACTTCTCCATCAGTTCGATATTATTATCGAAGAATAAAAAGAAACCCCTCTCGAAAAGAGAAGGGCCATTTACCCAGTAGTGGTCGGAAGATTTCAATATATCATATGTTGTTGTTTATCAATTCGATAGTTTGTAATCAGGTCGGTAAATATATTTTATGACACTGAGTACCACTGAGCAGACACGGAGAAACACTGAGTTTTTTTAGTCTCAGTGAACCTCAGTGTCTGCTCAGTGGTACTCAGTGTAACTGTTTTTTTCTGATAAAATAAGTTGTAATTAACTAATAGCTAATACTATAAAATCTTCCGACCACTCCTGCCATTTACCGTTATTTTCCTAATTTTTCTTTCAATATATACGGAATCTCCGATGGTTCTTTTGCAACCTGAACTCCGGCCGCCTCCAAAGCTGCTATTTTTTCAGCAGCTGTACCCGAACCGCTTGATATTATTGCTCCGGCATGCCCCATCTGTTTCCCGGGAGGAGCTGATTGTCCGGCAATGAAGCTCACTACAGGTTTTGTTACATGATTCTTAATATATTCGGCGGCTAATTCTTCGGCATTACCTCCTATTTCGCCTATCATAACAATAGCGTCTGTTTCAGGATCATCCTGCAACATCTGCAATAGCTCACGAAAATACAAGCCTACAACAGGATCACCACCCATTCCTACGGCAGACGATTGTCCCATTCCATTAGCAGTCAGGTGATATACCACTTCATAGGTAAGCGTCCCGCTCCGGCTTATAACACCGATATTGCCTTTCCTGAATATCTGTCCCGGAAGAATACCGACCAGGCACTTATCAGGAGACATTAGTCCCGGACAATTAGGGCCGATCAGCATAGCTCCTTTCAGTTGGGTAAAACGATATGCTTTCACGGCATCTAAAGTAGGCACACCTTCCGATATGCAGATTATCAGTTTTATTCCGGCATCGGCTGCCTCCATAATCGCATCAGCCGCAAAACGGGCAGGAACAAATATAATGGATGTATTGGCTTGTGTTTTTTCTATGGCTTCGTATACGGTATTGAAAACGGGAACTCCAAGTATTTCGGTCCCTCCCTTACCCGGCGTTGTACCTCCGACAATGTTAGTACCGTATTCTAACATCTTTTTTGTATGAAAACTACCATCCCGTCCGGTAATTCCTTGTACGATCAAACGTGTTGATTCATTTATAAGTATACTCATGTTATTGATTTTTTAATTATGAATATGAGCTGTAAATTTTTACTTCGAAGCTTCTACAGCCATACGTGTTGCTTCACCCATTGTTTCGGCAACCTTGAAGCGACTCCCTTTCAGCATTTCGCGACCTTCTTTTTCATTTGTTCCGGTCAGGCGGACAATCACAGGAATATCGGTATCCAGTTGCTGAAAAGCGGCTAGCAAACCGGAAGCAACATCATCGCAACGAGTAATACCTCCGAATATGTTAATCAGAACAACTTTCACTTTTCGGTCTTTCAACAACAATTTCATCGCATCTATAACTTTATTCGGATTAGAGCTTCCCCCTATATCCAAAAAGTTAGCAGGAGTCCCGCCGTACAGTTTTATCATATCCATAGTAGCCATTGCCAGACCGGCGCCATTGACCATACAACCGATTTCTCCATCGAGATGAACAAAACTGAATCCTTTTTCTTTGGCATACGTTTCTACCTTTTCATCTTCTGTCGGTTCGAACAACGATAGTATATCCGGCTGACGGTACAATGCATTATCGTCAAATGTCATTTTAGCATCTACAGCAACTAATTCTTCCGCACTGGTAACAACCAACGGATTTATTTCCGCCAAGGAAGCATCCGTATCTATAAACAGCTTATATAATTTTTGCAGAATGTCTGCCATCTGATTGACATAAGCAATGTTATCAAACAAAACAAACGCGTATCTACGGGCCAGATAATCAGGCAATCCAATTATAGGATCGATAACGAACTTATGTATTTTTCCGGGTGTTTCGGCGGCGACTTCTTCTATCTCCATTCCCCCTTCGGCACTCATCATTAATACGACTGCCTTTGAGTTCCTGTCGATAATAAAACTCACATAATACTCTGCCTTTATATCGACACTCTCGCTTACAATAACTTTTGTAACGGGAAAGTCTTTGATGGTCAGTCCTAAAATATTTTTCGCATGATGTAATGCTTCATCTTTTGTTTTAGCCAGCTTTACGCCTCCTGCTTTACCACGTCCTCCGGTCAGAACCTGTGCTTTGACCACAACACACTTTGTTGTTATTTCATCGTATGCCTTTGCTGCCTCGTCTGCTCGATAGCACAGGACATATTTTTTCACAGGGATACCCCAAGACGAGAATAGATCTTTTGCTTGATATTCGTGTATCTTCATGAATGTAAAAAAAAATCAAATGAGTATTAGAAACTATCTTTATGCTAAAAATACAGGGAAGTTTTCTAATAAACCACCTTTTACTCAAATATTTTGAGGATATGCATTATAGAAAATATTTATATAGACGAATACCAATTGTCGTAGGGGCGATCCCTTGTGGCTGCCCTGATATATAATAAACGGGCAGGGACAAGGGAAAATTTGAAAATGAGCGAATTTGAAAATGATAAAATGTTTTCGGCTAACAGCTGACAGCTAACCTCAGTGTCTGCTCAGTGGTACTCAGTGTCATAAAATATATTTACCGACCTGATTACAAACTATTGAATTGATAAACAACAATATATGATATATTGAAATCTTCCGACCACTCCTGGGTCACGGTTACATAATCGCACCGGCGGGGGTAATTTCTTGCCCGTCAGGGCATTCATATCAATAGAAAATAATTTACCGTCTTTTACATAATACCTCGTTAGAGGTTTCACGTTATTCAATGGGTTTAATTTGCCATATTTTTAACCTGTTAAAGTATGAATCCCCTACGGGGATTTGTTGTTGTGTTGTGCATTTTTTCTATTGATATGAATGCCCTAACGGGCAAATCGCATATTGTATTATCTGTTCGTTCGATTAACATAAATGCCCTGACGGGCAAAAAGCGTTGATAATCCGTTAGGATTTTCATATCAATAGAAGATAATCTACCCCTTTTTACATAATACCTCGTTAGAGGTTTCACGTTATTCAATGGGTTTAAAAACATACCGTTCATCGTATTCTATTTCAAATAATTTTAGAAATTCGAGGTACTCTTCCATAAATGTCCGTTTTTTATGGTGCTGTTCTTGTGTTTCTATATAATTTACAACATCGTGAATTTGCGATTTACCGTAACTGAAAGCGCCAAAACCCTCTTGCCACGAAAAATTACCCATTACCAAACGCTTGTCGTTAATCCATAACGAAGAACTGCGTTTTACGTCAGCCATCAAATCTGACGGCGACTGTTTGGGCGACATACTTACCAATGCGTGAACATGGTCGGGCATTCCGCCGATTGTGAGCAATTTATGTTCTTTGTTTGTAATTGTGCCGGTCATGTATTTGTATAATTCGTCTCGCCAACGGTTTTGTATCAAACCCAACCGGTTTTGAACGGCGAAAACGTAATGAATGTAAATTTGCGTATAGGTATTTGCCATATTTTCAACGTATTAAATTGTGAATCCCCTACGGGGATTCGTTGTTGTGTTGTGCATTTTTTCTATTGATATGAATGCCCTAACGGGCAAATCGCATATTGTATTATCTGTTCGTTCAATTAACATAAATCTTGAACAGCCGAAAAATCAGCAGTAATGCAAGTTATCAATAAGGTCTTTACTGTTCATAGCATCCATACCATAGATTTCGGCGGCTCTGTCTCCTGCTAAGCCATGAATATATACACCCAAAATCGCAGCGTGAGAACTATTATACCCTCTTGCCAACAATCCGGTAATATAGCCCGTCAGAACATCGCCACTCCCACCTTTCGCCATTCCACTATTTCCTGTCGGGTTGAAATAACATTCTCCATCCGGCAGGCAGATCATCGTATGCGCTCCTTTTACTATAATAATCGATTTAAGGTTGGAAGCCAGACGACGCACCAAAGCTATTTTTTCTTCCTCGCTATGCCACACTCCTACTAAACGGGTAAGTTCGCCCAAATGAGGAGTAAGGATAGAGCCTTTAGGTATACTTTGTTTCATCTTCGAATTTTCAGATATTATATTCAAGGCGTCGGCATCTATAACCATCGGTTTATAGAAAGCATTTAATAACTTTTTAAAAGCCTCTTCGGTATCGTGCGACTGCCCTAAACCGCAGCCAATACCTACTGACGTATATTTAGATATATTATCCGGTAATTCTGAGAAACAAGATTCATCATCTAAACTAAAAAGCGCGGACGGGTAAGCGGCCTGTACAGAAAATCGCTCTTCCGCGGGTATATGCGTTGTTACCAATCCACAACCCGACCTGAGCGCTGCGCCGGTAGATAATATAGCCGCACCGGCCATTCCTCTGGAACCACAAATAAGCAAGGCATGTCCATAAGTACCTTTATGGGCGAATTTATCCCGCCTGAGTATTATATTATCGATAAACTCTTTCGTTATATAAGTATAAGCAGAGCCGGATCTTCGCAGATATTCCGCACTCAACCCAATGGGCAAGATCTCTATTTTCCCACAAAATCCTCCTGCTTCGGGCAGTAACATCGCTAGTTTCGGAAATTCCAATGTAAGGGTTATATCCGATTTTACTATTATTTGATTTTTATTCCCAAATTCACTTTTCATACCCGATGGCAAATCAATGGATATAACCTTGTTGGGCAATGAATTAATTTTATTAATGACAGACAGCAGCGGTTCTTTTACCTCTCCGGTCACTCCTGTACCCAAAAGTGAATCTACGATAATGGTATCAGCTGATATAAAATCCGGTCCTACCGGTTTTACCTCCATGGGCAAACGATCCAGATTTATTTTCCATTCATCCGTCATAACGGCGTTATCAAAAGCCAAAAGTACGGAACAATTATAACCCTCTTGAGATAAAATACGGGCTACAGCCAAGCCATCTCCTCCATTATTCCCTTTTCCGATAAGGAATAAAAACGGATATTGCTTATTTATATTGACAGATATCCAATGAGAAATAGCATTGGAAGCCCTTTCCATAAGATCTATAGAGGCGATAGGCTCATTCTCTATTGTATACCGGTCAGCCTCTTTAATTTGAGTTCCCGTTAATATTTTCATCTTATCAGGTTTTTAAAGATTTAAAGATTTAAGGATTTAAGGATTTAAAAATTTAAAGATTTAAAGATTTAAAGATTCAATTATTTCTAGTACACTACTCACTACTTACTACTTACTACTCACTACTTACTACTCACTACTTACTACTTACTACTTACTACTCACTACTCACTACTTTAATAATAAAAGACTGTCCCACCATCCGAATTCGCATATTCACGTAGTAAAGATTGCATATAAACCACAGCGTCAGACAGACCGTCTTTTCCACTATAACCATTGATCAAAGCTAAAAAACAGGTGGTTCCTAAGTCTATCTTAGTACGTTCATGGTCACTGGTGGGGGTACCGATACCACCTTCGGCATCACGGTAAACAGGTAGTCCTTCTATATTTAACATGCCGCGTCCGATACCCTCATAAGGCTCATCCTGCACACCGACTCCTAAAACGAGTCTGTCACCCTTTATTTTTTCCGCGTCAAAACCTCCGATAGAATACCCCGTACGAATAGAAACTAAGTTTATGATGTCGACTAAAGTATCAATCTGATATAGAGGCAACTCTCTGACGATCCGACGACATAATGCTTCCGCAGAAGGGCGGTAGCGGTTAGGGTCCTTTCCTAACCGTTTATAGATTTGCCGGGTGGCAGATATTGCCGTGTTTTTCTTTACATCATCCATTTCATGTGTCGCTTTATATAATGCGATTTCGTTATCGATCTGCCGCCATAGCTCCTCGCTATGACCGGAATTAATCACTTGGGCAAAGATAGCCGCACCCGTAAAATCAGGACAATTTTTCTTTATATCTTCTGAGACTTGTATATATATCATTATTAAATTTTTATAATACATCAAAGTTAATAATTAATATTAACATTTAGTTTTCAAGCAATAAATAACATATAATACTTATTCTACGTTACAAATAGCAGATCTCATTAATACTTAGGTTAATAATTAAACCTAAAAATTAATGAGAGGTCTTTTTATTTACACTATTATCATTATATTTGCATTGATTTTGTCTAAAACAAATAAAATAACTTTACAAGATCAACAGTATTGGCAGAGATCGTAAATACAAACTTATGAAAAAAAAAATACCTAATCCGCTTTCCCGGATTATACTAGCATGTATACCAATAAGTATACTTGCCATAATGGTAATGTATTCCTGTAAATCATCCAACTCAGTTCGCGACATAAGAGCCTCCCGGGGAGAAGACGTTGGATCATCGTTTTCTTACTCGTCAAAATCGCCAAAAGAAGCAATGGTCAAACCTCTTTTTATGCAGTCGAAACGGGCAAATATAGAATTGCCATTCCAGGAAAAGTCCAAACTTGGAGCGGGCTCTGCGACTATATCGGAAGAAGTAACATATATAAACCCCGAAAAAATAACAGAAGAAACACAATCGAATAAAACGACCAGTCTTAGTGATGTACAACAATTATCGGAGGTAGTCATTACAGCAAAGTCCCGTTTTACACCTGAACGCAATGGTCGTGTTAACGTAGATTTTATATTGAGAGTTCCAAAAGAAATTCTCTCCGAAAACTGGAGGGTGACATTGTCACCAATACTGCTCCATAATGATTCAATTATTCCCTTAAAGGATGTTATTCTAAAAGGCCCGGCTTTTTACGCTAAGCAAAAACAGGACTATAAAGACTATGACGAATACCTGAAATCGATTATAGGCAAGGATCAGTATGACGAAGTATTTTTTGACAAGGCAGGTACAGATAAGGATATCCGAAATCGCCAAAACTTGTATTATGAAGAATACTATAAGGAGTGGAGTAAACAGATGGAATACGAGAAATGGAAAACCGAAAAAAGTAAGTTCGATGCAACTCAACTTGCAAAATTGAGTGGTTACCGTCAGAGATTCTATAACGAATACGTGCGTAAAGCCCGCGAACAAGTGATCAGGGATATGGCTAAGGGTAAAGATACTCTCGGCCTGTTTGATCACTATATGAAGAAGTTCAACAAAAATGCCCAATCCCTGGTATTAGACGACGAGGATTTCAAAATCAACTACATGAAATTGCCTGCTAAGTTTCGTGAAGCTTATGAAGCAGGCCGCACATTGGACGACATTATGAATAATGTTATGACCGAAGCTGATTCTATCGAAATCGCATCGAACAGATATATGTTTGAGGCTATAGCCGAAAACGAGATGAAATCGAGTCGCAAAGAGGAAGTTGAAAAAGAACTTATCCCTTTCCCATATGAAGAAGGCATGAGGCTGGATACCATAATAGAAACAAATAAAGCATTTGTCTATTTATACAAACAAGACCATCCTGTAACCGTCGGACTAAAAAAACTAAGGTTGACAATGGATGCGCATGTTGATGCAATGGATCGTAGCAGATATGTAATGCCTCCTGCCGATACGATTTCTTACTATATATCCTCGTTAGCCCAGCTTGCCGATACTTCGCTGATCTTCAAAAGAACCAAGCTGCACAGGGATGCATACAACCGTCTGGCGGCTTATCCTAAATTCGCACCGGATAAATTTGATTTCAATCTGAATTATGCCGACAATAAAGCTGAAATAAACAATGTCCTAAACACGTATAGAGCATTTACCAAAGATAACATGTTCGTGATGGATAGTATCGTTATAAGAGTAACTACAGCATTAGATGGTCCGTACGACAATAACTATACTTTGTCGGAAAAACGGGCTAAATCTATAAAAAACTATTTTGTAAAATCTCTCTCAGGTGAAATAAAGGATGCCGAAGATGTTATTAAAATACAGTTCGCGGGAGAGGACTGGAATACTTTAGCTCGCCAAATCCAACAAAGGAATGATATTATGAATAAGACCCAGATATTAGGAATGCTGGGAAGCGCGATACATCCGGATGAAACAGAGAAACAAATTAAAAAAGATTTCCCAGATGATTATAAAACCATCCGCGATTTCATTTACCCTTTGTTGAGCAGGGCTGACTTTGAATTTAACATGCATCGTCCGAATATGACAGAGGAAACAATGGTAGATGTACAGGAACGCCCTGACTATGAAAAAGGTCTACAACTATTACAGGACAGAGAGTATTGGAAAGCATTGGAAATATTATCAGATTACCCCGACTATAACACAGCTTTGTGCTTGATATGTATGGGGTACAATGCCAAGGCTAAAGAAGTATTGGACAATTTGCCTGAAACAGGAAACAACGAGTATCTGCGTACGATACTATCAATCCGTTCCGGAAAAGATCAAGAAGCTATAGATCATTTAATGCACGCATGTGAAATGGATCCGGGCAAAGTATACCGGGCGCCTCTGGACCCGGAAGTTTCAGGGTTAATCCGAAAATATAATTTAGAACAAAGGATAAACGGATTAGCAACAACTGTAGAGGATATTATTCCTGAGAATCAATAAGAAAAGCTATAAACCAAAAGAGCCTGACTATATGCAAACCTAGTCGGGCTCTTTCAGTTTACAGTCATAATTAATAAGGATTAAGGGTAGTTGTATCACTAATATTTACACCATGTACCAAATCTTTCGCTACAAAGCTATCCTGTGAATCCGGCAATTCTTCCCACGATTCATTCAAGTCAGCAATAACAGTTTTTGCAAAGTCATCTATTTTGAAAAATGGAAGAGGCATTATTTCATGACGGAAAAATTGCTCTTTTTCAATCACTTTAGTATCTGTATTTTTGATCCACACCAATACCGTTTTTATCATAAAAAGACTCTTTACAGTAAGATCTGTTATTATCACTTCATAGTTACCAATAGATTTATGCAATTGACTTCCATTCGGATTTATCGAATAGCCTGCTGCTTCTATCTTTTTCAGATATTTTTTTATATATGGAGAATACGGTTCCATATTCGTCGTATAAAAACAAATAATATCTATTCAAAATATGCTATATCGTATTATAAACAATTTCCATCTTATAAAGTTAACTGCTATACAAAAATACTTTTTAAAATGGAATAAAGAAATTACTACTTTATTTATTAATAAGTAATCTATGATAATTAATGCAACATTCTCTTTGTCATCCTGAGGCACGAAGGATCTTTTCCTTAAAAGCGGAACTGACAAGAGATGCTTCCTATCGTCAGCATGACAAAAACGAAAATTATGTTGTAATAAATACTTTCCATTACTTAATGCCAATCAGCAGTTACAGTTATTCCTGTAGTGTAAAAACGTTCGAATATTTTCTTCTGCGCGCAATCACAGATTGCTTATATTCTCAACATATGCTCATCACTGCCGCGCCCTACCGGGCTTGCCCTTACTTTTGGCATTGCCCAAAAGTAAGCAAAAAGCTAGCGCTTCGTCCCTCGGCGACCCACAACCGGTTTGCCGTCTGAAAGGGACGAACGGGCTATCGCCCCGTCCCTTTCTACGCCGCCTGCTCCGTGTGGGTTCCCCGCCTGCGGAACTAATGCGCGGGAGGCTGACGCACGACAAGCGGCTGCCTTGTCAAGCTTTAGCCGCGCCTACGCCAAACGGGAGGGACGCAAGCAATCTGTGATTGCGCGCAGTAGAAAATAATGAAAATAATTGAACGTTTCAACTACTGATTCACATAAATAATTGATGGTAAAACAAGATCAAATATTTACTCTTAAAGAATAAAAGGCTATATTTGTGGACTAAAATATTATAAAAAACATGAAAAGAGTATTTGTAAGCGGATGCTATGATATGTTACATAGTGGACATGTAGCATTTTTTGAGGAAGCCTCAACATACGGAGAGTTATATGTAGGAATAGGATCCGACAAAACAATCAACGAACTAAAAGCCCGAAAAACCATAAACAACGAACAAGAACGCTTGTATATGGTAAAAGCCTTAAAGTCTGTGAAAGATGCCTGGATAAACAGAGGTAGTGGCATTATAGATTTTCTTGAAGAAATTGAAACTTTAAAGCCGGATATATTCTTTGTAAACAGTGATGGTCACAGCGCCTTAAAAGAACAGCTATGTAAAACGTTAAATATACAATATATGGTAAGCCAACGCATACCTCACGCCAATCTGCCTATACGTTCGACTACCGCGCTGCGTGAGGAATGCCGGATACCATACCGCATCGATCTTGCCGGAGGATGGCTCGACCAACCCAATGTTAGTTCTTTATACCCAGGCCCGGTTCTCACAATATCAATAGAGCCCGATTATGAGTTTAATGACCGTAGCGGTATGTCTACCAGTTCGCGAAAAAAAGCAATAGAGCTGTGGCAGACAGACATTCCGGTAGGAGATAAAGAAAAATTGGCAAGAACTCTTTTCTGCTATGAAAATCCTCCGGGAACAAAATATGTGAGTGGTTCGCAGGATGCGTTAGGCATTGTACTTCCGGGACTGAACAAACTGCATTACAACGGAGAATTCTGGCCATCTGAAATAGAACGAATACTTGACAATGATACTTTAGTTTGGTTAGAAAAACATTTGTGGCTTGTACCATTATACCCTCGTCATAATGACTATGATGTTCTTTGTGAAACAAATATTATAGCAGAGCACGCGAAAAAACTTAGCGATGCTGCCATAAATACATGGAATGCTATCAAAGACAAAGACTTACAAATGTTTGGAAAATCAGTACAGGAAAGCTTTGAAGCACAGATAACCATGTATCCTCATATGGTGACAGCCGACATACTCAATACTTTAGAGAAATACAAGGGTCAAGCTATGGGTTGGAAACTCAGCGGCGCAGGCGGCGGCGGATATCTTATATTTGTCAGCGAAACTCCTATTGAAAATGCTATTCAAATAAGAATACGAAAGCCTGATTAATAGTTGAACATATACTCATAATTACCGGTATTTCCGGCTCCATCCACAGCCGTAAATACCAGTTTATGATTTTGTCCTTTTTTCAGTCTCTTTGCATCAAATTTGTATATATAAACAGAAGATTTTACATCATTCGTGAATAATACGAAGTTGCCATCTATGGTGCCTCTATACGAATGAATACCACTTTTATTATCTGACAGTTTAATCTTTATTTCCGCATTTTTCACCCATCTGACAGGCTGTACAGGAGTTATTACCGGCGCTTGAGTATCTGTACTTACAGCATAACTATAGCCCAGATCACGAATACGGGCTTTCAACACTCCATTCTCATATGTTCCTCCGATCCATGATTCCCTGGCGCCATCAATTCGAACCACACCATAGTGAGACTTATTGCTTACGGTATCGTTCTCCAGCGGAATAGACATTTCAGAATAATTATGTAAAGGGATATGCACATCGTTTACACGATATATATCCGAGAAATATTTCCCGGACGGTTTATTTTTCAGAATAAAACAAAGATCATCATATAGGTATCCTCTCAGTATAGATAAGGAAAATCGTCCGGCGGAGAAGTTATTGTCCTGATTCCATTTCATCTGTTGCATACACCTTTTCTTTTGGGGAATAGTCTGCTCCCTACCTTTCACATAAAAATCGTAGACAGTCTGATTTCCATATAAATCTTCTAATTCGCAACGAAGATTATATAAGCGTTCTTCCTTTATATCTACATATCCATTATTGACAGTCTTATAAATCTGCAATTTATTACCCGGTTCAACAAACATTTTTTGATAAAAATCCTTTTTCTTCACCCAATATTCATAATCGATAAAACTATTTATCATTCTCGTTGTGCTAAAATCGACACTCGAAATATCGGAAGAATAGATTTCTACACCATCACAAAATAAACGGACTTTTTTCACCCCGTATATATTACCGGTACCATTCATACGATCGTTGGCATACACGCCAAAGCCTATTACACCCCATACCTCCACGGTATCTTTAACAGGTGCATATGTTCCGCCCTTCTCTATAGATATACTTCTTCTTGCGGGATCACGACTAAAATCGGCCGCGCCTTTTTCGTTTACAGGATACACGGCAAAACCTTTTATATGAGGTGGCTGCGTATCCCCTATCACATCTTTATAATAAACTAAAGGATCAACAGCCATTTGGCTTTCTGTATCTCTTATTTCAAAGTGGACATGAGGTCCACCCGAAGACCCGGAATTTCCACTATATGCGATCAGATCGCCTTTTTTTACAGGGAATAGATCTTTCTCTACTTTCAAATCAACGCTGAAACTTTCCTGTTCATATTGTTTCGCTTTTACATACTCCGCTACCTTCGACGCGTATTTATTCAAATGCCCATATACACTTGTCTGTCCGGTAGCATGTGTTACATATATAGCTAATCCATAGCCTGATGGAGAAACAGATATGCGGGATATATAACCGTCAGCTATGGAATAAACCGGTTTATTTATTACTCCCGCTGTTTTCAGGTCAATACCGGAATGAAAATGATTTGGACGCAGTTCCCCAAAATTAGCGCTTAACATAACCGGTATATCAAGAGGCGACCTATATTGATCTTGCGCAATTATGTGACTAAATAAACATGCGTAAAATAGGAGTATAACAATTTTTCTCATCCGGTTCGTGTTATTAGTAAATACAAAAATAATGGTTTCTTTCCATTATAACAAAAGGCAGAAACAAACGGCAAAAAATAACAGATAAAACATCCCTGAAAATCAACTATATTTAAAACCTGAATAAAGAATTCTTAAAAAAACCACTATAAATATTTGCAGATAATCAAAAATGGATTACCTTTGCATCCGCAATCGAGGGATAAAAGCTGCAAAAACAGAACAATCCACAAGATGGCCCATTCGTCTATCGGTTAGGACGCAAGATTTTCATTCTTGAAAGAGGGGTTCGACTCCCCTATGGGCTACGAAAATAATAAATAACAAAAAAAGGATTAGTCATCATGGCAAATCACAAATCAGCAGAAAAAAGAATCAGACAAGCCGAAGTAAGACGCTTGAGAAACAGATACGTAGCTAAAACTACCCGTAATGCCGTAAAAAAATTCCGCGCATTAACGGATAAGGAAGAAGCTCAAAAACAATATCCGTCAGTATGTTCTATGCTGGACAGATTGGCGAAGAAGAACGTCATCCATAAAAACAAAGCAGGCAATTTAAAATCAAAATTAGCTGCTCACGTACATTCTTTGTAAAAGAAACACTAATAAATCATTATAAAACAGATAAAGGCTAGGCTTTAAAAAAGTTTAGCCTTTGTTTATTTCGTTATTTTTAGTAAAAATACAAGATATATAATAATACGGATTTCTCATATTAACAAAAAAGTATTTCCTTTGCGTAATATATAAAGAATATCATAGAATGAATAACAAAATAGCTGCAATTATTCTGACGTTTCTACTCACCGGAATAGGACAAATCCAATCTCAAAGCAATCCCGATAAAAACAAACAGCAACAACGCTACTTCGATATAAACAAAAACCTGGATATATTCAATTCGGCTCTACGCGAAATAGACATGTTTTATGTGGACAGTATCGATGTAAGTAAGACCGTACGTACAGGATTGGATAATATGCTCAATACTCTTGATCCTTATACAGAGTACTTCAACGAAGAAGAAATGAAGGAATTCAACACCCAAATTACCGGTGAGTATGCAGGAGTAGGCGCTGTGATTTCGTACAAAGACGATAGAGTTACAGTTATAGAACCATACGAAAACAGCCCCGCCGCGAAAGCCGGATTGAAAGCCGGGGACAAGATATTATCCATAGATGGAAAAGATATGACCAAATGCGACAAAGTAGATGGAGAAGCATATGGCCTTACACTAAACAGCTATGTTAGCAGTAACCTGAAAGGACAACCCGGAACAACGATCGAAGTTACCGTAGAACGTCAGGGTGAAAAGAAACCTGTAACTCTGAAAATTACCAGAGAAAAAATATCCATCGATATTATACCTTACTATGGAATGGTAAGTCCTAATACCGGATATATCAACTTTTCCACTTTTACAGACAAAATATCTTCAGATATAAAAAGCGCTTTTCTTGACTTAAAAAAACAAGGAGCAACATCGATAATCATCGATGTGAGACAAAACGGAGGAGGTATTCTGGAAGAGGCGGTGCAAATAGTGAACCTGTTCGTGCCAAAAGGAAAGATAGTAGTATCTACAAAAGGAAAACTTAAGCAGCTGGATAGAACATACCGTACTACCTTAGAACCAAATGATACTGAAATACCGTTAGTTATATTGACAAGCCGATCTTCAGCCTCAGCTTCGGAAATACTGGCAGGATCGCTGCAAGATATGGACAGAGCAGTGCTGATAGGAGAACGTACATTTGGCAAGGGACTTGTACAAACACCTCGTGAAATGCCTTATGGAGGAGGTTTGAAAGTCACCACCTCTAAATACTACATACCTAGTGGCAGATGCGTACAAGCAATCGACTATTCGCATCGCAATGCCGATGGAAGCGTAGGCCGTATTCCGGACAGCCTTACTACAGTATTTTATACCGAAGCGGGGAGACCTGTAAGAGATGGTGGAGGTGTTACTCCTGATATAACTTTAGATGAACTGAAAACTCCTACAATTACATTTTACCTGGCTAACCAGTATATCGTCTTCGATTGGGTAAACAATTGGGTGCAAAAACACAAGACAATCGGCAGTCCTGAAAATTTCTCCATTACAGATCAGGATTATGAAAATTTCAAAGAATTTGTCAAATCGAAAGACTTTCAATATGACCGTATAAGCGAAAAATCAATAGCTTCCCTGAAGGAGGTTATGGAATTTGAAGGTTATATGAAGTACTCCGAAGCTGAATTTAAAGCCTTGGAAGCAAAGCTCGTTCCAAATCTGGACAGAGACATGGAAACCTTTAAAGAACCTATCACACGGCTGATCAACACTGAGATAATCAGAAGATACTATTATCAGAAAGGTGTTGCTAAATATGATCTGCAATACGATAGAGAAGTTAGTAAAGCGATAGAAGTATTGAGCGATCCACAGTTGTATAAAGTTACTCTTTCGACGCCGGATAAGACAAAAGAGACTGTTGAAAATTAAAATGGTAGTATCAGATTTGGTTATATCAGCCAATATGGGTATTTTTATCCTGAAATTGTAACGAACTTTTTATGAGCAAAGTAATTATTAATTCCTATCAGGATTTTGAACAATATGTAGGCAAAGAGATCGGCGTTTCCGATTATCTAAAAATCACGCAAGAACGCATCAATAAATTTGCCGAAGCAACCTTGGATTATCAATGGATACATGTTGATGAAAAAAGGGCAAAAGAAGAAAGTCCGTTTAAGAGCACCATTGCACATGGTTATCTGATGGTCTCTATTCTCCCCTACTTATGGGATCAGATAATCGAGGTAAATAATATTAAAATGCTCATAAACTACGGTATTGAAAAATTAAAATTTAATCAACCCGTGATTGCTGGTAACGAAGTACGCCTAAATGTAAAACTGGCATCCTTAGTTAATCTTCGAGGTATAGCAAAAGCAGAATTAAAAGTTGTGTTGGAAATTAAAGACTCTTCCAAAAGCGCGTTGGAGGAGACTGTTATATTTTTATATCACTTTAATAACTAACCTGCATAAAATAATAGCTGCTCCATATGAAGAAACAGCATAGTACATGACAAAAATATTGCAAAATCTTATATTGCCCTTACAGGGCGCGGTTTCAGGGGATTTCGTTTTCCCACCCAAGGCGTTGCCATTGGGCTATATTATGTAGCCCCTTCAGGGCATCAAGGAAATAAACAGGCTGAAAGCCTGATATATTCCAGCCCGGGGTAACACCCCGGTGAGATGACAACCGAAGGAACTGCGCCCTGCAAGGGCAACATAATAAGCCTTTTAAATATGTAAAATATTTTTTGTCATGTACTATGAAGAAACAGTTACTATTTTATAAAAGCAAGAATTGTTACGCATATTTAACTAATATACTTAAACTATTTGACATTTAATACGGTTATATTTGTATGTAGTTTTGTAAAGTTTGTGTTAAAGTATAAAAGAGTCTGCGATGTGACACCGCGGACTCTTTTTTTATGATTCAAACTTTCTCCGGAAAAGTTAATATGCTTATTGGCTCAATCTGTTTATAAGCTCTTCTCCAAGCTTGGTCTTAGCTTCAATATGCTGTAATATAGCTTTTACAAATGCATTTTCTTCAAATACGCCGCGGACTTGATCAAAATCTACTTTCTGCTGATAACGGTCACCATCTACACCAAATCCGGTACGAGAAGAGAGGGAGAACTCCTTCTTGGCATCTTCATATATCATCTTATCTAAATCTACAACTGCTTCATTCCAGCTTTTAACAATAGAAATAATATCTTCAGCAACAATCGATTGTAACGAAACTCCAAAATATTGCTGTATTTTATCCCAGGCCCAAGTCCATTCCAATGAATAATAACTTTTGTGAAGCTGAACAAAGACATTATTGATTGTCTCAACATCAGATATATCACCGGATTCGATATGATTTATCAGAGAGTCGATTTCCGACCGTGGCGCTAACAATCCTCCAATGTCGCTCCACTCGTTTAATCCGACAGATGTATCAGGATTTAAACAATTTCTGATTTCTTCATTGCTACTACAAGGACAATTGGACAAACGTGAAATAATAGAGTTCCCCAGAAATTTGATAATAGCCATCTTGTATAGGCCTATCCCCTTTTTAAGGGATGTACCTTTGATCCGGCAACTCTGATATGTATAGAAAGCTGAAGTCTCGCCACAGGTATTTTGCAGGCCGGATAATATATCTATAGCCTTAAACATTTTTTGAACGGTATAAGGGCTTAATAAATTAAAGTTGATCTGATCGAACTTCTCAGGGTCCTTACGTTTATCACGTTTAGGGAATTTTTGAGCATCACGGATTGTGCCGACACTACGGAGATTTACACCGGGTACCAGTATCGATTCATTCTTATCTTCTATCAGATAAGAGAATGGCATATCCGAAGTATCCGGATTATGATAATGGCGCCCCATGATTAATGAAAATGCCCCGATACGCGCAGGCCACAAAACATAAGAATTACTGGTCGTTTTCCCTCCTCTTTCAACTATCCCCTGATGTATAGGCCCCAACTTGTACATATGATTACTCTGGTTCGATCCGGAACCGGCATTCATAAAGGAAAACATACCGGCAATAAGCAGCGTTGACTTATGATGTGTAACAGTATAAGGCCCTGCGAACAAAGCACAAGCTTCGCCGTTTTCACCCTGGCAATTGCTAAAAAACAAGGAATCGCTGGCCGAGTAAGTATGTCCCAATTGGCAAGATTGACCTACAAAACAACGGGTAAGCATTGTTCCATCCTCGACACGGGACCCTGAACTGATTATAAAATCGTATGCCATCACGCTATAACCTATATGAACAGGTGCATATCGATTACTATTAATACTTCCATTCTCAAGATGCCGGGCTCCTTCTATTTCAGCACAATGCCCTATATTGACATTCTTTATCGCCCCTGCATTCACAATAGCAACATCATCACCTATTGTTCCCATCGAGGAGGCCTGCTTCTCAGCATAACTGCGCACCATATCCTGCATTTTCTTAATTAAAGCAGGGCGATGACGATAGAACGACAAAATATAAGCAAAATGAGCGCTAAGCTTATCATAAATCAAGACTTCGCGCCCACCTGTTTCGTTCAATACCGAGACCTCCACACCATTGCCAAAAGCAGATTCACCCTCTACATAAAGGTGATGTATATTCTGTATTCTGACATTATTGCCAATACGGTAATTCGCTATATAGTTCTGAACATTTTCGATTAATACATTATCGCCAATTTCACAATTATGGAAACAAGCATGATTTATTCCGGAATGTTTTTTCAATCCTCCGGGAAGAGTAAAGGATTCTTCAAGAACTCCGAGTTTTATTTTTCCCGAGAAAGTTACAGCTTTTATATATTCGGGAGAAAAGTCACGGTGTACAGTTATATTATCCCAATTTTCGGCAATACAGCCATGATGGGTAAGTTTCTCTATTTCAAGAGAAGTTAAGTTTCTATAAGTCATACAATTTTTTAAAATAGGGGTCTAGGGTTCAAATTACAACAAAAATAATAAAGATCTTTTTCTATACAAATTTGTACAGTAAATAAAAGATAACCTTTTTTCCATAGTACATGACAAAAAATATTTTATATACATTTAAAAGACTTATTATGTTGCCCTTACAGGGCACGGTTCCCTAGTCTGTCATCTCACCGGGGTGTTACCCCGGGCTGGAATATATCAGGCTTTCAGCCTTTTTCTTTCCACGATGCCCTGAAGGGGCTACATAATATAGCCCAATGACAACGCCTTGGGTGGGAAAACGAAATCCCCTGAAACCGAGCCCTGTAAGGGAAATATAAGATTTTGCAATATTTTTTGTCATGTACTATGCCTTTTTTCACCCATTATAGAACATTTATTAACCTTTGATGGTTTATATTTGTATTTTAAACATATATAATGGAGCATGTAAGAAAGCCTGATTGGCTGAAAATAAAACTCGGAGGGAATGATAACTTCTCTCAAACTGAAAACATCGTAAAATCTCACAACCTACATACTATCTGTTCAAGCGGACGTTGTCCGAATATGGGCGAATGCTGGGGACGCGGAACAGCAACATTCATGATCGGAGGAGACATTTGCACACGTTCATGCAAATTCTGCAACACGAAGACGGGAAGGCCCTTGTCTCTCGATCCCGGGGAGCCTCAGAATGTAGCAGAATCGATAAAATTGATGAAACTAAAACATGCGGTTGTAACCTCTGTCGATAGGGATGATCTGCCCGACCAAGGAGCTTCGCACTGGGTGGAGACGATACGAAGAATAAAATCGGTAAACCCCGGCACCACCTTAGAGGTGCTTATACCGGACTTTCAGGGAAAAATGGAATTGGTAGATATGGTCTGTCAAGCGGCGCCAAATGTCATTTCACATAATATGGAGACAGTCAAAAGGCTTACCCCGCTAGTTCGCAGCGCCGCCAAATATGATGTAAGCCTGTCGGTATTGAATCGTATCGCCGCAAATGGTTTAAAGTCAAAATCGGGAATAATGGTCGGTCTAGGAGAAACAACAGAAGAAATATTGCAAGTAATGGATGATCTTTTAGCCGCAAACTGTTCTGTACTCACCATAGGACAGTATTTACAGCCAAGCCGTAAACACCTGCCTGTTTCGGCTTACATACATCCGGATGAATTTAAACGATTCAAAGAAATTGCTTTAGAAAAAGGATTTGCATATGTAGAAAGCGGCCCTTTGGTCAGATCTTCTTATCATGCGGAAAATTGCTTATAAAAATAAAAGGCTCATTCCATTCACGAGTGGCCGGAAGATTTCAATATATCATATATTATTGTTTATCAATTCAATAGTTTATAATCAGGTCGGTAAATATATTTTATGACACGGAGTACCACTGAGCAGACACAGAGAAACACTGAGTTTTTTTAGTCTCGGTGAACCTCAGTGTCTGCTCAGTGGTACTCAGTGTAACTGTTTTTTTTGATAAAATAAGTTGTAATTAACCGATAACTATTAGTCCTCTAACAAAATGTCATTTAAGAATTGGCTTAAAGGATACATTTGTTTATACATCTCAACCACATAGTTAGCTAAGTCCTTATCCAATAATTGTTTCCGGGATAGAGATTTTAGGACATAAAAGTGCTTGAGTTTCATATATTCAGCAGCCGGATGATCTTTGTCGAATCCGTTAGGAACACGTTTCAGCATATCATCATCCTTATACAAATCGCCAAATTCCTTTTTAAAATTCTTATCATTAATGATAGAGCTGAACATCTCAAAATCGCTATAAATACCTCTTCTAACCTTTTTTAATTGGTCAGGCATCAGCATATAATGTCCGCAGGATACAAAAGCCTCATCCGGATCGAGATGAAAATAATAACCCGAAGTTTTATTCAATCCACTAGGGCGAAACACTGCCCCGAAATGTGTTTTATAGGGAGATTTATCTTCCGAAAATCTTACATCCCTGTATATCCGGAAAATACACTTCTTGGGTTCCAGGTATCCTAACTCAGGATCGAAAGTATTTATTCCCTGTATTATCTGCGCCACCAGTTGTTCAAAATCAGCGCGGGCTTTTTCGTATACGGCTTTATTTTCCGCGAACCATTCTCTATTGTTATTCAGTTTTAGTTCTGTAATAAATTTAAGTGTTTCTTCTTTCAGCATGATAATTTCCTTGATTAATAACCAGATAAATAACCTGATAAATTTAACGGATATTTTTTGAATATACTGTTACAATCCTGATAATTATAAAAAAAGAGCCAACCATATTATTGGTCGACTCTTTTATTTCGTAGTCACGTAATTTCTACACTCAATTATTATTTTTTCGGTTGAGTACGTTTTGCATAACGGCTCATGAACTTATCAACACGTCCCGCTGTATCCACAAGTTTTTGTTTACCTGTGTAGAAAGGATGTGAAGAACTGGTAATTTCAAGTTTTACCAGTGGATAAGTAACGCCGTCTATTTCGATAGTTTCTCTGGCGTTGATAGTTGAACGTGAGATAAACACCTCATCATTAGACATATCTTTGAAAGCAACCGGACGATAGTTTTCTGGATGAATACCTTTCTTCATTATAATAGTTTTTAATTATTTTTTCTTTTTCAGCCGACAAAGATAACCCTTTTATCTTATTAAAGCAAAAAATATCCCGAATTTTTCCTTAATTTCTTAACCATATCAAAGGATTCCTTATTGGCAAATTTCGCTCCACTTCACCTATCTCCGGATTATGATCCAACCGTTTCCACAGATCGAAATATGATTTGTTATTATATGCAACAGCCCCGAAAATAAGAGCAGGTTGTGCTACAGGCCAATCATTCCAGTACATCACATCCTGCGGATAAGTCCAGGTCGATTTATCTTTGATGAACGGATACATAAACTCAATACCCTTCTTTATATTCTGCCCCTTATCTGCCGTATACTCCCACAAATTATCTTTTTCGATAGACAGTATCCGGCATATGGTTGCCATTGCATCCAGATTAAACAGTGCATATCCGTAAGGTTTTGTCCGTTCCAACTCGAGGGGAAAGCTTCCATTCTCGGCCATCTGGGTTGGCAATAAGACTTCTTTATAGCGTTTGCGGCAAAGTTCCAACACATTTTCATTTCCCGTAAGTTTTGCAAACGAAGCTACCTGCATCACCCAGCATGTTCCGTGATTATTCCTGGCATTCATTTCATCTATTCCATTCTTATGGGTAGTCAGCCACTCTATATAGTCCGAGAACCATTGCTTTATGGCTTTCAGGCTTTCGGGATCTGCATATCTGGAGTTTTGCATGCAAATAACACCCTGAGCAACTTCCATCAAATGAACTGTGTCTATTATACCGACACCCCTGCCTAAGCTTACCCCCTTAATAGCCTGTGCATAAAGAAGATTAGGAGCCATCATAGTGTTGGTATCTACAAACCATGCATTCAAGTGCTTAAAAGCGGCTTGTACGTATTTGTCATCACCTGTTGTAACATACGCCGAGGCCAACGATCCTATTATCTTACTAAAACGAATCATCACCTGCCGGTGCGCTATAAAATTTTCAGGATTTGTTTCTCCATCTTTTCTTATATAGGGTCCATCAGGATTTGACGGATCAGGCCACCAATAATCTCCTTCGGAATAAAAATCATGTACACCACCTGCGCTGCGCTCGCATCTGAAATCTGTGATTGTCTGAGGAGTTTGTTCCAATGCCCACGCAGCATTCTGCTTTATTACTTCATGCAGAACAATATCCGCACTTTTATTCCAGTCAATATGTGTATTACACGAGACATGCAATACACATAGACTGAGAAAAACTATATAATAACCTAAAAACACTTTCATTCCAATATTCCCTATTCGATAGTAACAAAAACGGTTTTCAATCCATCTACTTTTACCGCTACAACCGATTTGCCCTTATTCTTTTCCAACTTTATTTTAGCTTTTCCATTGTAAGCCTGCACTTTGTCCGAACCCGTAGATGTACCTTGATTCTTTATCAGTCGTCCATCACCGGCAGACTCGAACCGAATAAAATCCGATGACTCCAAAGAGACTATACCATTGGCATCCCGGAGTTCAACTTCTACCCATACAGTATTATCATCAGCCTTTGATGTCGTTACTTTTATTTCGGCAGGTTTACCAAATGATCTTGTTTCGTACTCAAAAGTTATTTCGTCTTCTACTACGGCTTTAGCTTTACCTGTACCTTTTGTTCCGATTGCTTTCACAGTATTTTTCCCACTTTGCAACAAGGTATTCCAGCGCAGTCCTGCCGCGGGAAAATCCTGCGAATTACGTTTCTTTTTACCTAAGCTTTTTCCATTCAGGAAAAACTCGACTTCATCACAGTTGGAATAAACTTTTACAATCTTTTCTTCATCGGCTTTACCCCAACGTGTAGGCCAGGTATGTCCGTATATATGTATCATCGGCCTGTCTGTCCAATATGACTGGAATACATAATAAACCTCTTTCAATGCCAGATCACGGCCGACCACTCCCTTTTGATTCACAAACGGCACAGGGTTGGTAGGACGCAACGGTGTAGAAAAGTCTTTGAAAGGCCAATAAGCTGTTCCTGTAAGCCAGGGCATAGTTTCCTGTTCTTTCAGGTGCCAGTCTATAATATCTGTTATATATGATTCGCTCCAATCTTGTTTTGCTTTCGATGCTTTAGCAATTCCGGCATAAGCCGCATCCTTATCAGTACTATTTTCTATTGCAGAATAATCGTATTCGGCATGGCGCATGGCATGGCTGTCTCCGCCCCACTCTACATGAAGAAAATGGTTTACTTTTTCCATTTCCATCCGGGTAAATTCTTTGTACTGAGTATAAAAGCCCCTGTACCATCCTGCCCATATAGAAGGAGAATATACATCCACAATATCTTTACAAAAGTCGCAACGACGTATACAGGTCAGGCGTGTATTATCCAATTGATGAGAAAGATTATGCAACTCGCTCATGAATCCACGAATCTTTTCTTTATCAAACTCAGGAAAATCGTTCGGCCAGTCATTTTCGTTCCCCAATCCCCAAAGAATTACCGAAGGGTGATTGCGATGCTGTTCAATCATATTGGTCAGCATCCTGCGAGCTTGCTCCTTATATACATCGCCCCCAAGTCCGCCACGGCACCATGGTATTTCTTCCCAGACTAATATTCCGAGTTTGTCACATTGCTCAAGAACAATACGAGACTGCTGATAATGACCTAAACGAATGAAGTTTACGCCCATATCTTTCATCAGCTGCATTTCGTGTATAATCTGATCTTCGGTCATAGCCGCGCCCACACCTGCTTGATCTTCGTGACGATGTGTGCCCTTGAGTAGAAGACGCTCTCCATTCAGGTAAAACGGTCCCTTATCTTTGAACTCAAAATATCTGAAACCAAAAACATCTTTACAAGTCATCGTTCCCGACGAAGAAGATAAAGTCAGCTCACAAGAGTAAAGATTCGGGGACTGAGGCGACCACAACAAAGGCTTGGCTATATCAACAGATAAAAGTTCCTGTCCGGTAAAGCCTGATATCGTTTTATTCTCTTCTTTTACCAATTTGCCTTCTGGATCGAATACCTTAATATTTAAAGACGCAGAGTTGTCTGTAGATTTATTAGAAAAACGTCCGCTTATCTTAAGATTTCCAAGCTTTCCTTTTTCGTCTACAGAAGCATTTGTATGAATACCGGTAAAAGATACTGCCGGAGTATAAATCAGATTCAGATAACGATAGATTCCTCCATAGATAGAAAAGTCAGACATATCCGAAGGTATGAGTTCAGTATCCCGTGTATTATCGCACCGGACAGACAATGGTATTTTACCGTTGAACCGTTTTGCATCCCCACTCTTCAAAAAATCGTTAATCGCATCCGTTATATCCACCGTCCACTCATCATATCCACCGACATGGCTACCTACTTTTTGAGTGAATATATAAACATCCGTTTTCTGTCCGGCGCCTTCAAACTCAAGGATAGTACGTCCGTTCGGATAGGGATTATTTACGTCCAGCATGGTGCGATACCAACCCGGCCCTTCGTAATAATTGACGTCCGGATCGACGCCATCTTCCGCGTTAAAGCAATGAGGCAGAGATACTTTCGACCACAAAGGAACAGCCTCGGGAGCATCACTGTTTGCCACAGGCCTTACCGATTCCCATATGCTGCCTAAGTCCTCACGGAGGAACTCCCATCCGTCATTCAACCTTACCTTTTGAGAATAGTCTATCTGTGAAAAAACAGACAAACTAATACCGGAAAAGATACAGATTGAAATTATCTTATAGAATAATTTATTCATTGTCTAAACTTCAAGATTTGTCTTATTAAAACAATTTACCTGTTTGCCCGAGAGTTTGTTTCCTCAACAATGCTTCAAGGAAGTAATAATCAGCGTAAGACAAAGGTACATCCACCTCAGAGTTACCAGGCTTGGAGCCTACACTGTGTAATAATAAGAATCCTCTGTCTTCTCCCTGTTTCGCCATATAGTTCTTACTCAGATTTTCGAGTATAGTATCCGCCCATTTTTTATATTTCGCGGCATTTTCCGTATCGTATGTACTTAATTCATACAAAGCCGAAGCTGTAACTGTCGCAGCCGAAACATCACGCGGTTCGTCCGGTATTTGCGGTGCATTGTAGTCCCAATACGGGATAAGGTCTTCGGGAAGGTTCGCATTTGTAAATATAAAATTCGCTACATGTTTTGCCTGCTCCAAAAATTCAGGAAGTTTGGTTTCGCGGTAGCACATTGTATAACCGTAAATAGCCCAAGCCTCGCCTCTGGACCAGGTAGACTCATCGGCAAATCCCTGATGCGTATTTCTTTTAAGGACTTCACCTGTGATTGTATCATAATCGATCACATGATATGTACCGTAATCTTCACGAAAATGATTTTTTATGGTAGTATGGGCATGATTAACTGCTATATTGTAAAATGTTGAATCTTTGCTTTCTTTAAATGCCCAGAAAAGCAGTTCGAGATTCATCATATTGTCGATAATAACAGGGTTCTGCCATTTACCCCCGTTGTGATCCCATGAACGGATTACCTTAGCATTGGGTTTATATCTGGTTATCAACGTATAAGCCGCTTCCAACATAATGTTTTTATAATTTTCGTCCTTTGTCAGACGATATCCATTGCCAAAACTGCAATATACTTTGAATCCCATATCGTGCGTACCGCCATTTGTCTTTTCACGTTCCAAAGGGCCGGTATATTTACGGGCTGCGTCTTCCCATTTTTTATCCTTCGTATACTCATACATGTACCATAATGAACCGGGGAAAAATCCTGAACACCAATCGCGGGAAGCAACCAGCTTCAGTTTGCCGTCCGGCTCGATTGTACGGGGAGAGACTAACATCTTCCTTGCGGCAGTACTGTCCTCAGCCAGAGCCTTATTTACTTCTGTCATTGCAAGAGCCAACTGTGACGCAGCAAAATCAAAATCTTTTTTTACAAGATCTTCATTACTTTGCTGATTTTTACATGAGAAAAATGATAAAAATACCAGACTGCAAATAATAAGCGGATACTTCATGATAAAAATAATTTAGGTTTAAGTTTTAATATTTTGTTTATAGAAATAAAATTGTAGCGGGAAGAGGGTGTGTCGAAAGTAGAACAGCACTATCAATGTGCTACCCTCTTTGTCATCCTGAGTGCGACGAAGGATCTCAACCCTGAGAAACGAGATGTTTCACTCCGCTCAACATGACAAAAAGAAAGTGAAAAATATTTTTGACACACCCTCAAATACTAACATATCTCACAATTTATTTCGCCTGAGTAATGCTTCCAGAAAATAATAATCGGCATAGCTGATAGGGACATCTATTTCATCCCCGCCGGGTTTGTGCCCGGTAGAATGAAGAAGTAGAAATCCATAGTTAGTACCAACCTTTGTCTCGTAATATTGGATGAGATTAGCTAAGATAGTATCAGCCCACTTCATGTACAAACCTTTCTTTTCAGGAATATACCGAGCCAATTCGTATAATGCCGATGCCGATATTGCAGCAGCAGAAGCGTCTCTCGGCGCATTCGGTATAGCTGTATCATTATAATCCCAATACGGTATCATATCTTCGGGAAGATTAGGATAGGTAAACATAAAACCGGCTATTCCTTCTGCCTGTTTCAGATATCCGGCTTTTTGCGTATATCTGTATGCCATAGTAAAACCATATAATCCCCACGCCTGTCCGCGCGCCCACGCCGATGGATCTGAAAAACCCTGATGAGTCTGCTTAAGACGTGCTTTTCCTGTTATTGTATCATAATCCACTACATGGAACGATGAATAATCGTCGCGAAAATGATTTTTCAACGTAGTTTCGGCATGTCTGTCCGCAATATCATAATATATCTTATCTCCGGTATATTTCGAGGCTTCGAACAGTAATTCAAGATTCATCATATTGTCTATGATAACAGGATATTGCCAAACTTTACGATTGAAATCCCATGAGCGTATCAACCCTGTTTTTGCACTGAAACGTTTGATCAATGTTTTTGCCGACTCAATTACAACTTCTTTATAAGACTCATTACCTGTCAGTTTATATCCATTTCCATAAGAACTGAACATTTTGAAACCTACGTCATGAGATGTGCGGTCAAATTTCTCTTCTTCTATTATCTTACTGTACTTGTCTGCCGCCGCCTTCCATTTATCGTCTTTGGTATAGGCATACATAAACCATTGCGAACCCGGAAAGAACCCGGAACACCAATCGCGGGAATCGACCAGGCGGAGACTTCCATCTTTATTAATAGTACGTGGAATAGCCTTTTCCTTATTTTTTGATTTAGCTATTACATCATCAGCACATGTATAAGCATATTGGAATTGCTTTCCTGCAAAGGTAAAAGCTTCTTCGATAGGGTCTGTTGCACCATAAAGTAAACGGTTACGATCCGATAAGCCCTGCTTACTATAAGTTTTATATAGCTGCAAATAATCCTGACGGGAAGGATCGATCGTACTCACTCTGTACAATTCCTTACATAAAGATTGTAATGCGCCATCCCATCCACTGATTTGCTTATATGGCCAGGAAGATTTGTCCTTGCCCAAATATGGGGACAGAAAGTCAATCGCTTTATATAACGACCTGCCATCGGCTGATTGCATCTTATAGATTTCTATCCCTTGATTCTTTGCAATGGCGGCCATATCTACCATAAAATATAGATTATATACCGAGTAGTGGTATGCAAGTGTCCTTCTTAATTCATGAGGCTGGCTGCCATCAGGCATAATTTGGTCAAACAAGCGTACTTTGGGAAATGCATCAATAACTTTCAAAGCGGTTTCTTTATCTCCTGAAAATAATGAATACATAACAAGCTGAACATCATATGCAAGTCCGTGATTATTTGTCCCGTTTTTTTCAGCTATCGCCTGTTCACTGGTCTGCCACCATTCTTTGAGCCGGCTGAACCATTGTTGTAATCCTTCTTTATCTTCGGATGTATAATTACTTGACGTCTCCAACAGTTTTACAGCGTTAAGCATATCTACAAACGAATATGTATCGATCAATCCGTATGGACGGCCTTTATTGTCGTTTACTCCAGGTACAAATTGTGCATAAGTCAGATGAGGATTCATTTTTGTATCCTTATTGAGGAACCATACCCTCAACAAATCCACCGCTTTTCGGGCATAACGCTCATCTCCACTATAATAATATGCCAACGACAGAGTAGTTACCGAACCAGCCATATTTCCCAGAGGATTCCGATCATATTTTTCCAACTCAGGATTTGATTCTCCGTCCCGGGTTATATATGGAAGCCCGTCTTTCTTGGATGGATCGGGCCATACATAACGGCTCAGGCTCACATAATCATGCTTATCTCCGCTCGGCGCTAAACCTTCTTTAAAGGTAACAGAATAAGTTCCTCTTTGCAGGGCTTTTTCAGCATCGTCGATAAGGCTCCGGTATGCGTTAGAATAAGTAAACGAATGCAGATCGTTTTTTATTTCATTCATCTTATCGGTATTCCACATCCATTGCGCGTTTACGGATATTGTGAAACAAAGCATGATGAATAAGATTATTTTTTTCATGGTCTGGTTGGTTATATATGTTACAAAATTAAAATACTATTGTTAAAATTGTTTGCTATAATTGCTCAATTATTTGTAAAAAATGTTCAAAACGACTTTACCGGTCACATAGAATTGCCTTACAGCCCGGTTTTGACTATAATTTTCGAATTTTTATCCCATTTATATATGCCTTGCCTGATCGACCGGTAAACTTAATCTTGCCGCATAAACCGCCATCCGTCATTTATGGTTTTCTCCTGACGTTGAGCAAAAGCAGTTACAGATAAAAATAGAAACTGAAATAAAAGAAATGTAGCTTTTAAAAAAGATGGCCTCATTGTCTATTTGTTTAAGAAAAAGAGGCAGGACACAACATCCAGTCCTGCCTCTTTGCATGATTATTCTGTTAACATTCTTAATTTAATGTCACTGTTACCTTATTATTATCGAATGTCAGTAAACGCACTTCATAGTCGTTTGTTCTGTTATTCACAGTGGTTTCAATATCATTCGCATTAGGTGTACCAACAGCAGGATTGAAGGTATTTACCTTTAATACTCCCTTGGCCGAAGTAAGTCTCTTAATCTTGATATTTTGCACACCCTTCTTGGCTTGCGGCCATGTCACAGCATACGCGCCCTGTGCATCAGGGGTAATAACGGTACCGCTTTCGGTAATAACACTATAATCCGTACCTGCTACAAGAGTTGAACCACTATTATTTGTCACCCAAAAATAAGCTACTGCGTCATAAGAGCGAATCCGTTCACTATAAAATTGCAACGGAATAGGGCTGCTTATGTTCACTTCATTTGTATTCACCCATGTACCTGTATTAATTCGCCAACGGGCTGCACCGTTCGCTGCAATCTCGTAATTGAGCGCATCCGTATTGACATTCGTTTTGTAGAAACTAATATAATAGACATGCTCCATTTCAGGAAGCCCGTCGCCCCAAATATTGTCTTTCTCGCAACCGGTCATACCAAACAGAAGCGCCGTTACACATATAAATAATATCTTTTTCATAGATTAACTTTTTAAACTTGTTATTATTTTACTGCCAACCCGGATTCGGTATTATATTTCCATCAGATTGCGCTATATCATATACTGGGATCGGATAGTAGTAATCCTTAGCTACATTGAATCGGCGGGTATCGGCCCTCTCGATCAGACGTACACCCGGCTCGCTATATACAAAAGTATTGAAAACTTGTCCACTACTATTAGTAAGCCACTCTATAAATTTAGGATCTACTCCCTGCGAAGTTCCATTATATGCTTCATCTATTGTAAATTTAGCACCAATAACAGCCTTAGGAAGCACTGTCTCAGCTATTTTCCAACGAATAATATCAGCATAACGCCTATTTTCTGCCATTAATTCGACTGTACGTTCACGACGTATTTCATCGCGCATATTCAACCCATTGGCTGTAACAAAACTATTGGTTAGCTTTGCAGTAAATCCTACACGTGCCCGCAATGCGTTCACTGTTTCATCCAATTGTGAATCCGTAATACTACCATTCAGTTCATACAATGCTTCGGCATAAGAAATCAGCATCTCACCCCAACGGATAATAATCCTGTCGGTATAATCCCGGCTTGCACCCCAGCGGTCTTGCGAAGCCGATTTCTTCTGCTGATAGCCCAGCGGACGCTGCGGATCGAAAGGTTTATATGCTCCTTTACCGGAGTTAATCCAACCTATTTTCGCATCACCTATTGTTGTGGTCGCATTATCCTGCGGATCGTTGATGCGCCAGATACTCATAGTCAGCCGCGGATCACGGGCTCCTTTACCTCCGGTAATAGCCGTAACACCATCGGCCTCATAGCCGAATACGTTATTGAATGATGTTTCCGGAGAAACTACCAGCGGTGATTTTTCGCGTGGGAGACCATCGGCATAAAGATACATATCGATCATCGTGCGGGAAATAGCATAACTGCCTTCACAATCGCCGGAATAACTATGGTTGGTATAACCCGAACCGCTACCACCATTAGGGCCATATGCCTTTGCAAACAGTATTTCCTTATTAGTACTGTTATTTTCATCAAAGAATAAAGCCTGGTAAGAAGTAGCCGCTCCTCCGGCAGAGTAAAGCTCATGTCCTTCGGCTTTCAATAGATTGTAAGCGTCAATACTTTTTTGCAGGTGGGCTTTCCATTGCGTTTCGCTACCTAAATTATGGTTTTTCTGCATTGTACCTTCATGCAATCCGATACGAACCATAAGACCCAGCGCGGATGAACGTGTTACACGACGACGGGCGAATTCATCAGCCACACCTTGCAAATCAGCGCGGGTAGGTAAATAAGTCGCCGCAAATTCAAGATCGGAATAACACTGCCGGATTACCTCTTCACGCGGTGTACGACCCATTTTCAGATCAGGATCGGTGGCACTATCATAAACCTTGAGTACTAGAGGAACATCCCCGTATTTACATACCAGATCGAAATAATAATAAGCGCGGAAGAAATAAGCTTCTCCCAAATATTTATTACGTATAGACTCAGTAATAGGAGTATTAACTCCTTTTTCGATAATATTGTTGGCTGTTCTGATCCGTGCATATGGATCCGACCAGTCACCACTTTCCCCGGGTACAGACCAGCTTCCGGCACTGGTACCATTAGAACTTTTACCAAACTGATCGTCGGCACGTGTGTCATGCCCGGCAAAAGAGAGTTGTTCATACAGACGGTTACAGGCTCCTTTCAGGTCGTTTTCGGATTTCCAGAAATTATCGTCCGTAAAATCGGTTTTCGGTGTAACATCCAGATCACAACCGTTGAAGACAACAGCTATGCATATGATGCTTAAAAATAATATATTTTTCATTTCTTTCGTTTATTTAGAATGTTACATTAACACCCATTGTCCATGTACGGAAGAATGGATAATACTGGGTATTTTTATTATTGCCGACTTCAGGGTCGAACACTTTCAGCGCGTTGGTATGTTCCCATACATCAGTACCATTAACATATACTCTCAGAGACGCGATTTTCGCAGGAATGGGCACTTTATATCCCAACTGTATATTCTTAAGTCTTATATACGCGCCATTCTGCACCCAACGGTCGGCAGGATTGTAATTGAAAGAATTCCCTTCGTACGGCCTTGCGAAATAAGCGTCTTTATTGTCTTCAGTCCAGTAATCCAGATTAACAGTCCACGGCATTTCGTATGAATTGCCCAATGGAGCAAGCGTAGCGGAATTGACAACGAAATTACGTTTGCCTACCCCCTGGAAGAAACAGGAGAAATCGAAACCTTTCCATTCCACGCCGATATTAATACCATAATTGTAGCGTCCGTTGGTAGTACCCATATACACAAGGTCACCCGGATTATCAACAGTCGCACCACCGACGCCAATTGTATGATCGGCTTTACCCTGTGCTACATAACGGGTATCACCTCCACTTACCTTTGCATCGTTAAATGATTCGTAACCAGGGTTAGCAGCCTTATATGCAAGATATTCTTCGCGGCTGTTCCAGAAACCATCGGTTTTATACCCCCATATAGTGTTAAGCGGGTAGCCTTCGAGAATATCCACGGTACCATTACTAATAACAGTGCTTCCTGTATAGCTGATTACTTTATTCTGACTGTCATCAATATTGAAACCGACATTGTACGACACTTCACCTATTTTGTCGCGCCATTGCGCCGTTACTTCCCATCCATGGGTTTTCAATGTACCTACATTCTGATAGGCCAGACGAGTCGCAGGATATCCGACAATATTGCCCGGACGCGGCCTTGACAACATATTATCGTTGGTTTTCCAGTAATAATCGGCGGTCAGATTAAGCCTGTTTCTCAATATGGTAAGATCTATACCTAAATTGGTAGATGTCACAATCTCCCATGTAATGCCCTTCGATACCATATCTTTCTGATGGTAAACCGGATTTCCCATAACGCTAAGTATATTCGTATCGCTATCATCTGTTTTGTTGGAGATTATACCAAGATATGAATAATACCTGCCGTCAAATATCGTACTGTTACCCAATTGCCCCCATGAACCACGCAATTTAAGGTTATCCACATACTTTCTCATCGACTCGAAGAACGATTCTTCGCTTACACGCCATCCGGCAGAGAACGAAGGGAAAGCTCCCCAGCGTTTGTCCGGGTCGAGGCGTGAACTGCCGTCATAACGGATATTGGCTTCAAACAGATAACGCCCTGCGAAATCATAGTTTACGCGGCCGAAAAACGATCCCATTTTCCATGGTGATATAGCGTCGCTCAGCACTGCATTTCCAGCTATAGTACTATCATAATAGCCGAAGCTGAAAAAGTCGTTTGATAACAGGTTACGGGCTGTACCCGATATTTCGTCTTTAAGGTATTGTTCGTAAGACGCGCCTGCCAGTATATGCAACGAATGCTTATCGAAAGTGGCATTATAGTTTAACAGGGTTTCCAGCTTATCCTGATAGCTATTGTTTTTAGTTTTGACTACACGGTTCGGATTGTTAATATCGTATCCGGCCCTGAAAGCTCCGTTGCGGCCCATAGACGGACGATAACTGTAATCGCCTTCATAGCTATAGAATCCAGCCTTCCGCGACAGGTTGAGGTCTAAAGTCAGGCCTTTCACCAAATTCTTAACATGCAGATTCGCGTTTCCTGTAAAATACTGGTTTTCGCCAGTAGTTTTACCTCCGTTTTTCATAGCGTCGATAACATTCATCTGCAAATCGGCGCTATATGGATTGTTCGTATAATTAGTATCCTCCTCCGGCAGATAAATAGCCTGACGGCCACGGTCATTGTATAAATGGGACAAAATAGTTGTAGAACCTACCGGATTCTGGTTAGTCACGCCTCTTTCATAAGAAACCAACAATTTGACATCCAAATATTTACTTACTTCCGTACTCAAAGTAGCACGCAAATTATAACGGCTATAATCATCCGAGTTATACTTCAACATACCGTTCTTGGTATAATAGCCCATCGACACATAGTAATTAGTCTTTCCTTGCCCGCCGTTTACCGCGACCGAATGAGTCGTTTGTGTGGTATAATCGTTTGTACCTTCATCCAGCCAGTTGGTATTACCATGGAATGTCCAGCGCGCTCCGTTCGGATAATAATTAAAATTAGGATTTCCTACCCAAGATGTTTGTTCGGGATTTTGTTCGGGAACTCCCCTATCTGCATTTCGCGCCTGATTGATATAATCCTGTTCTTCCCAAGGCGACATACGTTGCGGCATATAGCCCGGCAGGTTGATACCGAATGAGCCGTTATAAGAAATTTTCGGCTTTTGCGAAACGCTTTTCTTTGTTGTTACCAATATCACCCCACCGGCAGCGCGTGATCCATAAATAGAAGCCGCCGCCGCATCTTTCAACACCGAGACGGACTCGATATCCTCCGAGTTGAGCATCTTCAGATCGCCTTCTATTCCATCTATAAGAACCAAGGCATTAACCCCATTAACAGAAGAAAAACCACGTATGCGCATACCGCTCGTTTCCGATCCCGGTTGTCCACTGCTTCTTAAGACAGTTACACCCGGCATTTGACCTTGCAGGGCGCTAAGCACATCGGTAGTAGCTCTGGCAGATATATCCTTACCATCTATAGCAGCGACAGCACCTGTCAGGTTCACTTTTTTCTGGACTCCGTAGCCCACTACCACAACATCATCCAAAGTTTTGGAATCCTCTTCCATTACAACATTCATTTTGGAAGAAGCCGGATGTTCTACAGGTTTATAGCCGATACTTGTGAATACCAGTACTGCACCTTGTTTGGCTTTTAATGTAAAATTCCCATCTACATCGCTCATTGTACCATTGGTCGTTCCCTTTTCTGATACAGTCACACCGATAAGAGGTTCTTTGGTATTCTTATCTGCAACCACACCCTCTACTGTAATCACATTTTGAGCATATAGGCCTATGTCAAAACATAAAAGGGCGAGACACACAAGGAGACTATGAACTATTCTCCTTCGAAATAGGTTTCTTTTCATGTGTATTAAAAAATTTAAGTTAGTGAAATGTTTGCAAAACTATTTTTACAATTCAGATACAACAAAACTAATCATAAAATCAACACTTGTTCCACTAAGTGTAAAAATAGTGGATTTTAACAAACATAAAACAAAGATAAACAACAATAAATCAGTAATTAAATAGCGTAGTATTCGAAAAAAAAAGTGGACAAACCAAAACCAGAGTGTGCGCACACACAGAAATATGTGTTCGCACACAAATAAAACCGTCCATGTTATAATAAAATATAAAACACGGGCGATTAGAATTATTTATATTAAAAGTCGCTTATTAAAATATGTCTATCGAAGTGAAGTGAATTTTAAGCAAACAGGCTTATCCAATTCTATATCCTTATTCGTATTTTCCAGCAGCCCTGTATTTTTATCTATCAAAAATACTTGTATTACATTATTATCCCTGCTGGCTACAAGAAGAAACTTACCATTTGGAGTGATTACAAAGTTACGAGGATGAATCCCTGTTTCCTGATATCCAACCTTCGTTAATATTCCATTATGTTGGTTTATGGAGAAGATAGCCAATCCATCGCCTTTCAATCGATTTGACGCATATAGGAATCTACCATCAGGGGTTATATGAATGTCGCCACTACCCTTAGCATTTAAAGTATCGGCCTGTATAGACTGTATTTGGATAAGATCTCCTGTATGGCTATTATAGTCAAATGCAATAACCGCGCCGGATATTTCGTTTATAAGATATGCGAATTTGCCATTCGGATGAAATTGCAAATGTCGAGGACCCGATCCGTCAGCAACTTTAAAAGCAGCCGGTATACCTGCATCCAGATAATTACCCTGCTTATTGGGATTCACATCAAACTTATGTATTTTATCGGTACCAAGATCGTTTGCAAATAAATATTTCTCATCCGGAGAGTACGTTACACAGTGCAAATGAGGTTTTTGTTGTCTATCCGGATCTACTCCTCTACCTGTAAAGCTTATGTATTGGGATGCTGTCGCCAGCGAACCATCTTCTTTTACCTCAAAAACGGTAATGCTGCCTCCTGAGTAGTTAGCTGTAACAACATGTTTACCCGCGTTATCGACAATGATATAACAAGGGTCGGCGCCTTTAGTTGGTTCAGTATTCAATAGTGATAATTCACCTTTCTCCTTATCGAAGGCAAACGCATTTGCCGAAGCTTTATCATCACCTGTTTCAGAGACGGCATAAACATATTTTTCATCTTTACTGATAGCCAGATAAGAAGGATTCGTTATTTTTGCTTTACTTTTATAAGTTGAATATCCGGATACAGTATCGAATTGGTACACATATATACCTTCACTTTCACCTGTTGTATATGTTCCTACTATCAGATACAGACTAGAATCGTCATTTACTTCTCCTGCCTGAATATTTGTTGAATCACTTGCGTTCGCAATCGCTTTATTTGTATTTTTATTATTACACGAGAAAAAAGAAAATGTAACAGCAATGATTAGAAAAATATATTTCATACAATTCCATTTAATTATTAATTTGGACAAAAGAAAGTAAAAAATCTATTCCATGCACTACTTTAAGTATAATATTTTTAATACTAAAGGCGCTCCCTTAAGAAAATATTGTAATTTTACCAAAAACCCGTGTGGCTTATTATTTTTATATCTGTATATTTCGAGTAAAAATAATACTGTATTGAGTATCATTTCCCTATTGAATATATGAGAGTTAACCACATTTATCAGAAAAAATCACATTCAAAAATGAAATTATTTCTCACTTTATTACTCAGCTTATATTCATCTTTTCTATTTAGCAACGAATTAGATTCCCTCTTAAACGCGTTAGATAAGAGTATACTGAATCACCATCAATATATAGAATTCAAAGAAAGGAAGCTAAATAATCTGAAAAGAGATAAACAGGACAAAGGCATGTCTTTAAAAAACGTATATCAGATTAATCGGCAACTTGCTACCGAATATTATTCATATATGGCAGATTCGACAATACATTATCTAAACGAAAACCTCGATATAGCTTATTCACTAAACGATAAAGAAAGAATAAACGAAACAAATATGGAGCTGTCTTCCATATTTACTTCACTAGGGTTATATAAAGAAGCAGTGGACGCAATAAGCAGTATTGACAGAGAAAAATTTGATAAATCTCAGCTCATAGATTATTACCTATGCCAAAGATATTTATATAGCGGCCTCTCTTTTTATACTCAAGACAAAAGAAGGGGGAAGGAGTACGCAGCACTTTATAAAGCTTACCAAGACTCTCTTTTGAATATACTAAATCCTGAATCGGAAGAATATCTCAGGCTCGAAGAAACTCTGTTGAGACGAGCGGACAGATTGCAGGAAGCATTAGCCCTAAACGACAAACGATTGCGCCTTACCGAACCTGGAATGCCTAAATACGCACTGGTTGCCTTTCATAGATTTCAGATTTATCAGAAACTAAACGATGTTTTTATGCAGAAAAAATTTCTAATTCTTTCTGCCCTTACTGACATCGAAACGTCCAATAAGGATAACGCGGCCTTATCTAATCTTGCAAATATTTTATATGAAGAGGGAGATATAAACCGGGCTTATAAATATATCCGCTTTTCGCAGGAAAATGCGAATGATTACAACACCAAACTGAGACGATCTGAGATTTTCGGCACACAAGGAATTATCAATAGATCTTACCAAAGTCAGAACGATATCCAGACTCAAAAATTACGCCTTTACCTCTTTTTTATTACAACCTTATTGCTCTTGCTGCTTTTTGCCCTGATTTTCATATACAGGCAAATGAAAAAACAATTTGCTACAAATAAAAAAATTAAAGAAATAAACGAGCAGTTGAACTCCCTTAACAGCCTCCGTAAAAGGATGAACGAACAGTTGACCGATACAAATACAGATTTGTCAGAGGCCAATCATATCAAGGAAAAATATATAGGATACTTCCTGGGGTTATGTTCTACATATATAGATAAGCTTGACGATTATCGTAAAATGGTAGGCAAAAAATTATCGGGGGGACAAACGGCCGAATTAGTAAAACTGACCAGAGCTAGCGACCTGAAAGAAACTGAACTGGAAGAATTATTCTCTAATTTCGACAAAATGTTTTTACACATATACCCCGATTTTGTAGATGAATTCAATAACCTTTTGATGGATGACGAGAAAATCACACCTAAAAAAGGAGAGTTAAATACAGAATTGCGCATTTTCGCGCTCATCAGGCTCGGTGTGGAAGATAGCTCCATGATCGCGAAATTTCTGGGGTATTCGGTGAATACAATCTATAATTACAGGGCTAAAGTAAAAAACAAAACAAAAATATCGCGAGACGATTTCGAAACCACAGTAAGAAAGATAGGGACATATTCGAATAATAACGGATAGCCCTCAGGGCAAAAAAAAGTGAAGAATCGAAGAACGAAGAGTGAAACATTGTCCGGCGTTAGTTTTATCTATAATAGACAATTTGAAAATTAGCGAATGAGAAAATTAGCGAATTAGCGAATGAATGTGGAGTTTGTTACTTTTTGAAAAAAAGTTATGAGTTATGAGTTGGCGACTAACTACTGACTACTAACTACTAACTACTGTTTACTGTAGAAGTTTGTTACTTTTTAGTTAAAAAGTTACAAGTAGACGAGATACGAGGTACGAGGTACGAGTTGTTGACTGATAACTGTAGAAGTTTGTTACTTTTTAGTTAAAATTTCGAGTTACGAGTTGTTCACTAACTACTAACTACTAACTACTGTTTACTGTAGAAGTTTGTTACATTTTAGTTAAAAAGTTACGAGTAGACGAGATACGAGGTACGAGTTGTTGGCTGTTGACTGTTGACTGTTGACTGCTGACTGATAACTGTAGAAGTTTGTTACTTTTTAGTTAAAATTTCGAGTTACGAGTTGTTCACTAACTACTAACTACTAACTACTAACTACTGTTTACTGTAGAAGTTTGTTACTTTTTAGTTAAAATATATAGTTTACAATAAATAATATTTAGCTATGCTAACCGTTGGTTCACAAAAGACGTTTATATTATACCGATATACAAAATCTTTGAATCTTTGAATCTTTGAATCTTTGAATCTTTGAATCTTTAAATTTAAAATCGGCGTAAGCCAAATAGAATTTATATAAATAAACAAGATATGATATATAGTTTTGCAAATGATTATGCCGAAGGATGTCACCCTTCGATACTAGAAGCTCTGACCGGCAACAATTTTATACAACAAGCAGGATATGGTGACGATGAATATACAAAAAACGCGGAGTCTATTATAAAACAGCTAACAGCGGCCGACGTAGATGTACATATGATAGCCGGAGGCACATTGGCTAATCTTACTGTATTATCCTCTATTCTTAAGCCTTTCGAATCGGTAGTAGCTGCTACGACGGGGCATATCTACGTGAACGAAACGGGAGCAATAGAAGCGACAGGTCACAAAGTGGAAGCAGCTCCTTCGGAGGATGGGAAACTACGTCCGGAAGATATCATACCTTTCCTGAATAAAGCCAGAGGACATCATGTAGTACGCACCCGCGCTGTCTATATTTCTAATTCAACAGAGTTGGGAACTGTATACACCAAGCAGGAATTATCGGATTTATCAAAATTTTGCAAAGTAAACGATCTTATCCTGTTCATGGATGGCGCACGGCTTCCAATGGCATTAACCGCGGCTTCGAACGACTTGACATTAATTGATATAGCTGCTTTGACAGACATATTTTATATAGGCGGCACTAAATGCGGAGCCTTGCTGGGTGAGGCTGTAGTAATAGTAAATCCTGAATTGAAAAAAGATTTCAAATACCATTTGAAACAAAGGGGAGCCCTGACAGCAAAAGGGCGTTCGATGGGTGTGCAATTCGATCAATTACTGAGAAATAATCTGATATTTGATCTGGCACGGCATGCAAACCTTATGGCAGGAAAATTATCCAATGCTTTCAAATCATTCGGTTATCCAATGCTTATAGACTCAGATACCAATCAAATCTTTCCTGTATTACCTAATCCGGTTATACAGAAATTACAGCAAGAATATGGATTCTTAATATGGAAAATAATCGATCCGGATTATTCTTCCATCCGCCTGATAACATCATGGGCTACTCCGGAAGAGATGGTCGATAGATTTATAGAGGATCTATCTCAAATATAGGATATATAATAAAAAGAAAAGAGGCACTAAGAATCACTCCCAATACCTCCCAAAAAATTTTTCAACTTTGCCTATGTTGAAAACACACTCATTTTATTTTTATCAGAACTCTATCTACATTCGTGTTTACTCAAAATTAGTAAATCTGATTGATTGTAAAACAGAGGCTCCTTAGATTTGATTTCTTTAAATAATTCAATATAAAAATCTCTTCATTTAAGCCTGAATAATTAGCTTGCAGAACAAAGGTAAGGAAGAATTTAAACCTTTTCAAGTCTTTTTTGGGGCATATAGATTTTTCTTTTCATGATATATACTATACACCTGTAAAACAACAATTTAATCTAAAAATGACTTAGCCTCATATAGATTTTTTTACCTTTTATATCCTGAATAGAATGCTAAAAAGCCCATAAACTCTTGCCTCAAGCTTAATAATTCCCCAAGACAAAATTATAAAACCGTACAAAATTAAAAAAAGCGAGTATCTCACGACACTCACTTTTTTTGGGGAAAAATTTTTAAATTTTTGATCGCGATATATTCTGCATATCGCAATTGCTTAATAAAAATTCGCTTAAAGTTAGTTATATCTTTCAATATCCAAGCTATTTAATTATATAAATTAAATAGGGAAACGTATATTTCTATGATATACATACAATTACAATTGATTATTTTTCAGGAAGACGCCTATCTTTTCAGCCAAAGCTTCAGCACAACGTTCTCCATCCATAGCAGCAGAAACGATTCCTCCTGCATAACCGGCTCCTTCACCGCATGGATAAAGATTTTCTACTTCAATATGCTGCATAGTCTCTTTATCTCGGATAACCCTTACAGGAGAAGAAGTACGGCTCTCAACTGCGAGAAGTATAGCATCGTTAGTCAAATATCCTTTATAACTGCTCCCAACTTTTTGGAAAACATCCTGTAAACGTGCAGATATAAATCCGGGCATCCATTCATGCAGGGAGGACGATACCACACCCGGCGTATAGGAGGTTTCGGGTAACGACGTACTTTTCTGCCCTTTGACGAAGTCATACATTCGTTGAGCAGGAGCAACCTGAGTCTTACCGCCTTGTATCCATGCCTGTTCTTCAATATCTTCTACAAATTTGAGTAAACTCAACTCATTGTATTTAGCATATTCAGGAAAATCTTCAGGATGAATTTCCACTACAACCCCGGAATTCGACCAGCGCGAACCCCTGTTAGATGGCGACATACCATTGACTACGACCTGCCTGGGACCGCTGGCAGAAGGGACTATTGTTCCACCCGGACACATACAGAAGGAATAAACACCACGACCGCCCGACTGCACAACAAAACTATATTCTGCTGCCGGAAGAAACTCCCCACGGCCTTCTTTGCAATGGTATTGTATCTGGTCGATAAGATGTGACGGGTGTTCGATACGGAAGCCGATAGCTAATCCCTTAGCCTCGATCTTTACTTTCTGATCATACAGCATGTAATAGACATCACGCGCCGAATGGCCGGTCGCCAGGATAACAGGCCCTCCAAAAGTCTTTCCCGTATTTGTTTCTATACCTTTAACCTCATTATCCTCTATGATAAGCTTATCCATGCGTGTCTCGAAATGGACTTCTCCGCCTGAAACGATAATCTGCACACGCATTTTTTCTATAATACCCGGCAGCTTATCCGTACCTATATGAGGATGAGCGTCAATGAGGATAGAAGGATCGGCTCCATGCTGGCAAAAAACGTTCAGTATTTTCTCCACATTGCCCCGTTTCTTACTTCTGGTATATAGTTTACCGTCTGAATAAGCGCCTGCCCCACCCTCTCCGAAGCAGTAATTGGATTCCGGATTTACTACATGCTCCCGATTCATCAGAGCGGTGTCACGTTTACGGTCCCGTACATTCTTGCCACGTTCTACAACAACCGGACGAACACCGAGTTCAATCAGCCGTAAGGCAGCGAATAGTCCGGCCGGTCCGGCGCCTACGACAATGGCTTGAGGACAATCTTTCACATCGGAATAAAATGTGCTTATAAATGCAGGATCGTTTTGCTCCTCATTTATATATCCTCTTACCCGTAAGTTAATGAATATATTTCGTTGACGGGCATCTATGGAACGTCTTAAGATACGCACTGAAGAGATTTCCGATAACGGAATGCTTGCAGTAGTTGAAAAAATCCGCCTTACTTCTTCAATATCAGATGCCTGCTCCGGCGTAATGCGTAAGTCTATATCTTTTTGCATAAAATTATTTTTTCCGGATTACTTCGGGACAGTTAGCAGTCATCAGTCAACAGTCATCAGTCATCAGTCAACAACTCGTACCTCGTATCTCGTCTACTCGTAACTTTTTAACTAAAATGTAACAAACTTCTACAGTAAACAGTAGTTAGTAGTTAGTAGTTAGTAGTTAGTAGTTAGTAGTCAGTAAACAACTCGTAACTCGAAATTTTAACTAAAAAGTAACAAACTTCTACAGTTAGCAGTCATCAGCCAACAACTCGTACCTCGTCTACTCGTAACTTTTTAACTAAAAAGTAACAAAAGTCACACTCATTTTTTAATTGTTAGCCGATAGCTTTTAACCGTTAGCCCTTGCTCGCGCGGCTACTCTCTTTGTCATCCTGACCGCAGGGAAGGATCCCGATCTCCGAGAAACAGGAGATGCTTCCTGTCGTCAGCATGACAAACCGGAATTTAACTAAAAAGTAACAAACCTCTACAGTTAGCAGTCAACAGTTATCAGTAAGCAAGGCCTTTTCGTCATTGCGAACGGAGTGAAGCAATCCAGAGTATTGATTATTAATGGATTGCTTCGGGCGAACCCTCGCAATGACGTGCGACAGTCATCAGTCAACAACTCGTACCTCGTACCTCGTCTACTCGTAACTTTTTAACTAAAATGTAACAAACTTCTACAGTAAACAGTAGTTAGTAGTTAGTAGTTAGTAAACAACTCGTACCTCGTATCTTGTACCTCGTACCTACATAGAGATAAATTTTTGAACAGTCAACAATCTTTAAATCTTTAAATTTTGAAATCTTTAAATCGAATTTATATAATCAATAACCGTTCCAATAGTTATTACGGGCTTTTTCTTTTGGTCTCTTTACCCCTTCTATCGGGAAGCCTATGACAAAACCATTTGTATAATGATGAGTATGAATGTCATTCACTTTGGTCTGATACCACGAACCCAGATACCCTACACGTATCGTATATTTATTTATTGGGACATCTACTGTCAGATAGCTACTGAGTGCGCGTTGATTGTGCAACGATGCAAAATTGACCACTCCGACAGAATTACCCAAAGATATTTCGTAATACGACTGTCCGTAATTAGGAGAAAACAACATCCCTATAAACGGACTATCGAGTTGCCAACGTACAGCAAACCATTTAAACTTATATGAAGCTATGAGGGAAAGGTTTAAGTTTGTATATCCTCGTGCCGACGCGGGATTGTTGCCGTTCCGTCCATTATAGAGTACTCCGGCATTGATATCCCACAGTCCGCCAAGCCCCAGACGGAAAGCATCTGTACTGTACAGACTGTAATGCCCACCAATGCGATAATTCGCCAACAACCAATATTCCGATGCATTTTTAGCGGGATTATCACCCTTTGCCAGATCGAGTTCGAAAACCTGTTGTTTATAAAAACGATAATTGAACCAGGTAGTACGGCGCATCTGCTCGTACATCAGGCGTATGGATGTACCTTTATATTCCAACGGAGATAAATAGGTATCGTACATATTTGCCGAACCAATGGAAGCTGTAATGGTGTTGTTGGTTGGAGGATAGGGAAAAATATGCTCAACCATCGGAGGGGTTTCTTTATAGATATAAACCGTATCGACCCTATTCTGTGCAAATAAATTACACAAAACAAACAGACTGAAAAACAAATACAGTAGCCTATTCCTCTTTATCCTCATCCTTAAACAATGATTGTTGTCCTGTAATCTCATCTAAAATATCAGATAGCGGAACGTCATCATCATCGTCTATCTGCACCTCAAATTTATTTTCTTCCTCTTCTTCCGGTTCCGGGAAACGAAGCGGTTCCAATTCCTTTATCTCTGCTATTTCGAACGTAGAGATACGCTTACCTTTTGCTTTAAATCCTTTTACTGCAATAAATTCTTCGGCATCTATCTCCAAACCTTCGCGATAACTGTCTCGCCCTCCAAACGTAACCTGTATACGCGGATAAACCGTGTCGGTAAGTATCTGTAATTTCGACTCCGGATTATCTCCCAAATAGTTTTGTTTTTTGGCCGATACCTCGAATGTAAAACGTTTCAGATACATATACTTCTGATCGGCATCGAAAAGTACAGCCGTCCAATTCTTATTCGGATCGAATTTCTCGATAAAGATTATTCCGGATTCGTAGTGGTTGGTCACATCGAAAGACGAAGTATAGAACTCTCCATTCTGATTGACTACCAATATCTGATCATCGCTTTGGAATTCTCCCAGATATTTGCCGCGACCATCGTAGTTGAGACGCAGCACATCCTGATCGAACCAAACTTTACGGCCACCTAAAGTAGAACCGCCTTTTTGTTTCAATGATATTTTATGCATCTCTGCTTTAGTGAGGATATTACCCATCGACTGACGTCCTTTGATGACAATATCGCTAAAGTCTTTCTCGAATACTAATATTTTCTGGCGAGGTTTCGGCTTCAATATCACACGTATTGTTTCCGCTTCACCATTCGGATTAGCGCTAAAATAAGTTATCCGTGAGCCATCCGTTCCCTGAGTTACATTATATTCCTTATCCCGTGTGATACCCGTTACAGCAAAGCGTTTGATATATGACGGCCCGTTCTTTCCATGACGATAGACCACATTATAAATAGTACGTTTATCATTGCGGCGGAAAACGTATAGATATAATACATTTTTACCGACAAACATCTTGTCGCTTACTTTTACGATTTTATATTTACCATCCTTATAGAAAATAATAACATCATCGATATCAGAACAGTTACAAACATATTCGTCTTTCTTTAACGATGTACCGATAAATCCTTCTTCGCGGTTGATATATAACTTTTCGTTCGCTTCTACAACTTTAGTCGCTTCAATAGTGTCGAAACTGCGGATTTCAGTTCTGCGAGGATAGTTCTTCCCGTATTTTTCTTTAAGCATAACATACCACGAGATAGTGTAATCTACAATATTCTCGATATTATGCTTTATTTCTTCTATTTCTTCCTTGTATCTGGCAATCAGTTCGTCCGCCTTGTCGGAGTTGAATTTGAGGATACGCCCCATCTTTATCTCCATCAGTTTCAGTATATCCTCACGGGTTACTTCGCGTATAAACAGATGAACATATTTAGCCAAACGTTTGTCTATATGATCTACCGCGGCATCCATGTTCGCGGCATTTTCAAACTCTTTGTCCTTATAAATACGCTCTTCGATGAATATTTTTTCTAAAGATGAAAAATGAAGACTTTCTTCGAGTTCCTTCTTTTGTATTTCGAGCTCCAGTTGCAGCAATCGTTGCGTATTATCGGTAGTATCGCGCAATATATGGCTTACAGTAAGAAAATAAGGTTTGTTATCCTCTATCACACAACAGTTTGGAGAAATGCTTATTTCGCAATCGGTAAATGCATACAAGGCGTCTATCGTTTTATCGGACGAAACGCCCGGAGCCAGATGCACATGTATTTCAACATTCTGGGCTGTAATATCATCTACCTTGCGTATCTTGATCTTCCCTTTATCATTGGCTCTCAAAATAGACTCCACTACAGAAGACGACGTTCTTCCGTATGGAATATCGCTGATAACAAGCGTTTTATTATCCAGCTTTGAGATTTTAGCGCGTATTTTTACCGAACCTCCACGCTCCCCGTCATTATATTTACTGACATCGATATATCCTCCCGTCTGAAAATCAGGATAAAATATAAAATCTTCTCCCTGCAAATATGCGATTGACGCGTCGCAAAGATCATTAAAATTGTGAGGCAGTATCTTTGACGAAAGCCCTACGGCAATACCTTCTGCTCCCTGTGCCAATACGAGTGGAAATTTCACAGGCAGGGTTATTGGCTCTTTGTTACGTCCGTCGTATGAAGGCTTCCATTCGGTAGTCTTCGGATTGAAGAGCACTTCGAGCGCAAATTTTGACAGGCGTGCTTCTATATAACGTGGCGCGGCCGCTCCATCCCCGGTGAATACATTTCCCCAGTTTCCCTGACAATCCACAAGCAAGTCTTTTTGTCCAAGCTGCACCAGAGCATCACCGATCGAAGCATCTCCATGCGGATGAAATTGCATGGTATGCCCTATGATGTTCGCCACCTTGTTGTAACGTCCGTCATCCATCCTTTTCATAGAATGAAGGATACGGCGCTGAACAGGCTTCAAGCCATCTCCAATATGAGGCACAGCACGTTCGAGTATCACATAGGATGCATAATCGAGGAACCAATTCTGGAACATACCCGAAAGATGCGTTTGAGCGTCTGCTACTTCTTTTACAGGCTTATAACCGGAATGGGAATCGCCACTATCGGACTCTTCATCTTCCATCATTGGTTCGTCACCTACTTCCTCCGGTTCGTCAATAATATCTTCAGGGAACATATATTATTATCTATTTTTTAATAGCTATTTTAAAACTTGTTCAAAGTTAGTTTTTTTTGATGTGATTTCAAAATGGTATTACCGTGTATAACAACGCTTCTAAGGTATAAATCGCATAATGATAAATGAGGCGATTTCAAAATGAAACCGCCTCATTATCTTTATATTCTGCTTTTTACAGATTTTTCTCTTTAAGGACGTTGATCATATCCACAGTCATTTTCTGAAGGTCGTATTCAGGTTTCCACCCCCATTCCTGACGGGCGCAAGTATCATCAAGCGAGTTTGGCCAAGAATCGGCTATTGCCTGTTTCAACGGATCAATATCATAACTCATCTTAAATTCAGGATAATGCTTTTTGATCTCAGTATAAATCATTTCCGGATCGAAGCTCATCGAAGCAATATTGAATGAATTGCGGTGTATGAGTTTTGCCGGGTCTGCTTCCATAATATGTACTGCCGCATTCAGCGCATCGGGCATATACATCATATCCATGAAAGTTCCCGCTTTTACCGGACAAGTAAAGTCCTCTCCTTTAACTGCTTTATAATAGATTTCCACAGCATAGTCGGTAGTACCGCCACCAGGCAAAGTCAGATTAGAAATAATACCCGGAAAACGAACCGAGCGGGTGTCCACTCCCCAGCGGGTATAATAATAATCGCTTAGCAACTCACCCATAACTTTGGTTATCCCATATACAGTATTCGGTCTTTGCACAGTATCCTGAGGAGTTTTATCTTTTGGTGTGTCCGGCCCAAATGCTCCTATAGAACTTGGAGTGAACATTGCACACTTCAATTCACGCGCCACATCAAGGCAGTTCATCAGGCTACCTACACCTACGTCCCATCCAAGTTTTGGATTTTTTTCGGCAGTGGCCGACAAAATAGCCGCCAGATTGTAGATGGTATCTATCTTATATTTTTTTACGGCGTCTGCTATTTGGTTTACATCTGTTGCATCTATTTCTACAGTCGGTCCCCAGTCGAAAAAGCCCTCCGGATAAGGCGGTTTGTAATATCCGCATATAACGTTACTGTCGCCGTAAATAGAGCGTAACTTGATACTTAATTCCGAGCCTATCTGACCCGTACTTCCTACAATAAGAATGTTTTTCATTTGAAAAATCTGTTAGTTTTTTATTTTTCCCCAATATAATTTAACCGGAACTTATAGTCGTAAAATAACTATCCAACCATAAATTCTATATGAATTTTCTTACTTAAGAACACCTAATTCTTTTCCGATCTTGGTAAATGCAGCGATACACTTATCCAGATGTTCTTTTTTATGTCCTGCCGAAATTTGCACACGAATGCGGGCAAGATCTTTCGGTACAACCGGATAATAGAATCCTGTTACATATATGCCTTCGTCAAGAAGCTTCGAAGCCATATCTTGCGACAATTTAGCATCATACAGCATTACCGCGCAGATAGATGACTGAGTCGGTTTAATATCGAATCCGGCGGCTTTCATTTTTTCTACAAAATAAGCAGTATTTTCATGCAAAGTATCCTGAAGTTCGTTGTTACGTTCCATCATTTCAAACATCTTAATACCTGCGCCTGCAACAGACGGCGGTATCGAATTCGAAAACAGATACGGACGGGAACGCTGGCGAAGCATGTCTATTATCTCTTTTCTTCCGGTAGTAAATCCTCCGATAGCGCCACCAAATGCTTTACCCAATGTACCTGTGATAATATCTATCTTACCCTCCAAATTAAATAATTCGGGCGTTCCTTTACCTGTTTTTCCTACTACTCCGGCAGAGTGAGATTCGTCTATCATTACCATCGCGTCATATTTCTGAGCCAGCTCATATATCTTATCCAACGGAGTTACATTGCCATCCATAGAGAATACACCATCGGTAACTATCAGACGGAAACGTTGCGATTGAGCAAGCTTCAATTGCTTCTCCAGGTCTGCCATATCTGCATTTGCATAACGGTAACGAACTGCTTTACAAAGACGTACCCCGTCAATGATAGATGCATGATTCAATGAGTCGGAGATAATAGCATCCTGGTCTGTCAGTAAAGGCTCGAATACCCCGCCGTTAGCATCAAAGCATGCAGCATATAGAATTGTATCTTCTGTTTTGAAGAATTTTGCTATGGCAGCCTCCAATTCTTTATGTATATCCTGCGTTCCGCAGATAAAACGAACAGAAGACATACCAAAACCACGGCTATCCATCGCATCTTTGGCGGCCTGGATAAGTTCCTGGTTATCCGATAAGCCCAGATAATTATTTGCGCAGAAATTGAGAACTTCCTGCCCTGTGCTTACACGAATAGCCGCACCTTGTGGCGAAACGATTACGCGTTCTTGTTTGTACAACCCGGCAGACTGTATATCAGCGAGTTCTGTTTGAAGATGTTTTTGAAATTTTGTATAAGTATTCATGGTTAAAAAATTTACGGCAAAGGTACTAAATTGTTAAGAAGAGAGAGGAAATAAGGCGTATTTTTTTGTTAATATAAGGAAAAGATATAGAGCATACAGAATAATCAGGTTACACTATGACTATTTCGGTTATATACGAAGAAGTCGTCTAGACTTTTCAACTTTTACCCTCTTTTGTCATTTTGAGGAACGAAAAATCTCCTTTTCGAGATGTTTCACTATCGTTCAACATGACAAAGAGGATAAGAAATGAGTAAAAAAGCCTAGTTTACAAAAAGTCTAGACGACTTCGGACTAAATTTCTCCTCCGCTGTTATATTTAACAAAATTTATATAAATATAAAGTGTATAATATTTTATATTTATGGTTGAATTTTAAATAAGTAATCTATGATAATTAATGCAACATTCTCTTTGTCATCCTGAGGCACGAAGGATCTTGTTCCTTAAAAGCGGAACTGACAGGAGATGCTTCGTTCCTCAGCATGACAAAAACGAAAATTATGTTGTAATAAATACTTTCCATTACTTATATATCAATCTATTCGATATAAACTCTATTATAAATTCTTAAATTACTCGTTATGAAAAAGATATTCTTAACAGTCTTTTTATTGAGCATTATAGCCATAGGAGCCACAGCTCAGAAAGGGAAACATGAGGTTACTGTCGGTTTCGGATTGGGAACCACCAGTGAATTTGTCGATGCCCTTGCGGATGTAATTGTTTCCGGCCTTACCCAAAACGCTTATTCGTCTGACAAGTCCTACACAGGGGCTTTTCATCTGGGTTATAAATATGGTATAACCGACAGATTTGCAGCCGGAGGAACATTTATCTATGAAAATGGAAAATCGGATGCATATTTTGACAAAGATAAAATCGGAAAATTCAGTAATAATTACTACACCATTGCAGCCGAAGCCGAATATAAATATGTACGATCCGGCAGTTTTAGCCTATACGGCTTGCTGGGAGCGGGAGCCACCATATACAGTCAGAAATACACGGCTAACGATAACAGTAAAAATGAGAGCGACAACAATGCTCATTTCAACTTTCAGATTTCGCCTATCGGCATTAAACTGGGTAGAAACATAGGCGCCTTTGCTGAAGCCGGATTTGGCTATAAGGGGATAATAAGCGCCGGGCTTTTTGCCAGATTCTGATCGGATAACCGACTTCACATCATATTTATGCCTATCAGCAGTTAAAGTTATTGCTGTAGTGTAAAAACGTTCGGTTATTTTCTACTGCGCGCAATCACAGATTGCTTGCGTCCCTTTTGCCCAAAGCCGCAAAAGGAACCAAAAACGCTTTTGCGCCCCCGCTTCAACGTCCGACCCATAACGGACTTAAAGGCTAAACAAAAAAACTCGCTCCGGGTTTTGTAATATACGAATCATTTGATAAGCTCAGACACGTTTTTGTTTTTAACGCCTTTTTCGTCCTATGGGTGCCCCGTACTTGAAGCTAACGGCGCAGCTAAAGCTTGACAAGGCAGGCTCTTGTCGTGCGTCAGCCTCCCGCGCATTAGTCCCGCAGGCGGGGCACCCACACGGTGCAGGCGGCGTGGAAAGGGACGGGGCGATAGCCCGTTCGTCACTTTCAGCCGGCAAACCGGTTGTGGGTCGCCGAGGGACGAAGCGCTAGCTTTTTGCTTACTTTTGGGCAATGCCAAAAGTAAGGACAAGCCCGGCAGGGCGCGGCAGTGATGAGCATATGTTGAGAACGCAAGCTATCTGTGATTGCGCGCAGAAGTAAAGAATGAAAATAACCGAACAATTAAAAAGCGGATTTTCATCCGTACCGGCAACCAAACAGATAACTTATCGAATCCTTATCTTGTGCTAAAATTATTTTTCAAAAAAAATATCTGCAACTATTGCATAATAAAAATCTTTATTTACATTTGTAGTGTATTAATATACTATTACACTATGGTAAATATTGAAAATTTAAGATTCTATTACAGAAAGAGCAAACCAATCTTCGACCATGTTTCATTTCAAATGAAAGGTGGCATCTATGGTTTATTGGGTGAAAATGGTGTAGGAAAAACCACCCTGCTGCATATTATCAGCGGATTGTCCTTTGCCAAAGAGGGGAAATGCGAGGTTCTCGGTTTCGATTCATCTGCCAGAAATCCGAAGATGATGAATCAGTTATATTATCTACCGGAAGAATTTGTACTCCCTCCACTTACAATAAAGGAGTATGTGAAAGTCAATTCGGCATTCTACCCGAACTTCAGTGATGAACAATTCAACTCATACCTCGCTGATTTTCATCTGGAAAATGATCTCCGGTTAACTGAATTATCTTTCGGACAAAAGAAAAAGGCTATCATCGCATATGCTATCGCGTTGAATACGCCAATCACTCTTCTGGACGAACCGACCAATGGTTTGGACATTCCATCGAAAGCACAATTCAGGAAAGTAATTGCATCGGCCTTCGACGAGGACAAATGTATTGTAATCTCCACCCACCAGGTACGTGATCTGGAAAACTTAATCGACCCCATCATCATCCTCGACCGGAATCAGGTTTTACTGAACAATTCGGTAGCAGAGATTACAGAAAAGCTACTATTCTCTTATACGACACAAAAACCGGACGACACCCTGTACTGCGAACAAACAATACTCGGTTACACTTCTGTTTTGGAAAATAAGTACAAAGAAGAGAGCAGCTTAAATATAGAAGCCTTGTTTAATGCTGTAGTGATGAACAAAGGGAGAGTGAAAGAATTGTTTAACGCTAAAGACTAATCATATGGACGCGATATTTAATATAAAATGCTTTGGCAATCTCTTAAGAAGAGAGTTTACATACACATGGAAGACATTCTTATATATAGTGACGGGATTAGTTGTTTACTTTATAGTGGCAAAACTGTTGGACTCAACATGGGAATTCAAGTTTACAAATTTTTTACCCATATTTGGTCTCGGACTGATAGTTTGTGGAGTTCCTTTTATTAATAAAAATCTAAATAAAGCAAACTCCGTTTCTTTTTTATCAACTCCTGCTTCTAATTTCGAAAAATGGCTATTAATGTGGTGCAAATCCGTTGTGATCACACCCATACTAGTTATTGGCACTATATTACTGCTTGATCAGATATCACCGATACAGACTTTAGATGAAATAATCAGTACTGACTATATCCCTGAAAGGATACATTTTATATATGCATTCCAGTCTGTATTCTTTTTCGGGTATATATATTTCAAGGAAAGGAGTTTGGTAAAGTCTGGTATTATAATACCAGTGCTGTTTATGCTGGCATATATACTCTCTAAAGTGATTATAAGCCAGTTCTACCCCGAAATCATTGGAGTTGTAGATTCTTTAAATATATTTGAGATTCTGAATTTTAATGGGTTTTATCAACAAACCACCGACAGCTTTATCGAAACAGGCACTACTGTTGCTTACTATATATGCCTGTGGATTATCAAGCTTATTTTCCCTTTGGGGTTATGGGTATTAAGTTATATCAAGTTACGAGAACGAGAAATTTAGACTTATGAATTTTAAATCAAACAAACCAATATATTTGCAGATAGTCGATTTTTGCTTCCAGAATATACTGACAAACGAATGGGCTAAGGATAACCGTATACCATCTGTCCGGGAGTTGGGACTTACATTACAGGTAAATCCGAATACGGCAATGCGCGCATTTGAATACATGCAAACCGAAGACATTATATACCTGAAAAGGGGTATGGGATATTACGTATCGCCGGAAGCAAGAAAAAAGATATCGATACTGCAAAAAAAGGAGTTTTTCGACGAAATACTGCCTGTGACATTCGAATCTATGAACCTGCTCGATATAAGTATCGAAGATATAGTGAAGCATTACGAACAATATAAGGAGAAACAACAATGAAACGAAGCATGATTTTTGTCAAATCACCAAAGTCCATGATAATAAAAATCATGCGAGTTCCATATGGCAACTAAAATCAAAATTATTATCATATGAAAAAATACGCAAATAAAACTTTAGGAATTATGATAGCAGCAATTATTATTTGTCTTGTAGTGATGATTATTCAGATAGCTGAAATAATCAGTTCGGCTCTGAAATAAATTCGATTTAAGAATTTAAAAATTTAAAAATTTAAAAATTTAAAAATTCAAAGATTGTTGACTACCGACTACCGACTACTGACTACCGACTACTTATTGATATTATTATTGTTTTTATCGAAATATTTTCGGATATTAGAGGTATCGAAAGCTTATTCAAATAATAAAATAAAAACAACATGAAATTCTTTATAGACACAGCCAATCTGGATCAGATCCGTGAGGCAAATGAGTTAGGCGTATTGGACGGAGTTACCACGAACCCTTCATTAATGGCTAAAGAAGGAATAAAAGGCATAGACAATCAACGTAAACATTACCTTGATATATGCAAGATAGTAGACGGGGACGTAAGCGCCGAGGTTATCGCAACTGATTACGAAGGCATGATACGCGAAGGAAAAGAACTGGCTGCCCTGCATCCGAATATCGTAGTAAAGGTTCCTTGTATCGAAGATGGAATAAAAGCTATTAAATATTTCAGCAAAAAAGGTATACGGACAAATTGCACATTGATATTTTCGGTGGGTCAGGCTCTATTAGCTGCCAAAGCCGGAGCAACATATGTATCTCCCTTTGTAGGGCGTCTCGACGATATATCGAGTGATGGCATAGAACTTGTCAGTAAAATAGTAGACATGTATTCCACTTACGATATGGATACTCAGGTTCTGGCCGCCTCTATACGTAGTACACAGCATATTATACAATGCATCGAGGTAGGCGCCGATGTAGCCACATGCCCCCTGCCGGCCATCAAAGGACTGCTAAAACACCCTCTGACCGACAGTGGTTTGGCAACTTTCCTTGCAGACTATAAGAAAGTGAATGGATAAATACAAGCCTATGAATAGGAAAAAGGCTCTCGACCGATTGGTCGAGAGCCTTTTCAATTTGATTTCTATACACTAAACTAAATTATTTTATAGCAGATATTGCAGCATCGTAATTAGGTTCTGTTGTAATTTCCGGAACCAATTCTGTATATTTTACTTTTCCTTCGGCATCGATCACTACCACCGAACGAGCCAAAAGACCTTTCAACGGGCCGTCAGCCATAAGCACTCCGTAGCTTTTCGCGAACTCAGTGTTTCTGAATACAGAAGCAGGCTCGACATTATCAATACCTTCAGCAGTACAGAAACGACCTGCCGCAAAAGGAAGGTCGGCTGATATAGCCAACACTACTGTATTAGGCAAGCCCGCGGCTTCTTTATTGAACTTGCGAACCGACGCGGCACAAACACCTGTATCGATACTTGGAAAAATATTAAGAACTACATTTTTCCCTTTAAGGTCTTTCAAAGACACTTCCGATAAATCCTTCTTTACCAGAGTAAAATCCGGAGCGGTGACTCCCACTGCCGGCAATTGCCCGCCTACATTAACTGTAGTATCTCCCTTAAATGTTACTGTTGACATAATTTTTTAATTTTATTTATTTAATAATATATATTTGTTCTTATTGTTCTTACTCTTCAACATCGCACTTACCTGCAATATTCAATACTTTATTTATTTTTTTACGTAATTTGATCAATTGCTCATCACTCATTTTCAATTCCTTCTTAATAGCCAAAGGTATTTTCTCAGCTTGCGCTTCCAGCTTTTTCCCTTTATCTGTAATCAGTATATCTACAATTCTCTCGTCTTTAGAAGAACGTTTTCTCTCAACTAATCCATTCATTTCCATCCTTTTCAGTAATGGCGTAAGAGTACCGCTATCGAGCCATAACAATTCACCTAAATGTTTTACTGTGACAGTATTACTTTCCCATAATACCAATAATACCAAGTACTGAGGATATGTCAATCCGAACTCCTCAAGATGAGGCCGGTATAGGTTTGTTATTTGCCTCGACAGGGCATACACCGGGAAACAAAGTTGATTTTCTAATTTTAAGTTTTTACCCACAATTAAATATCACAAAATTATATTGTATAAAATTAAATATAACAATCTAATATCAACAATAATCTAAGTTAAAAAAGTAAAAAGAGAGAATATTAAGAAAACAAAAAGAGATGCCAGATAGCATCTCTTTTAAAACCAAATCAACTCAAACACATCGATACCAAGATACGATGACCTTAGTGTTTATGAGATAAATAATCAGAAATTCCTTCCTGTGTAGCTTTCAAAGCCTTATCTCCCTTTTTCCAATTAGCGGGACAAACTTCTCCGTATTCTTCTGTAAACTGAAGAGCATCAATTAAACGTAAAATCTCATCAACGCTACGGCCTAACGGCATATCATTTACCACCTGATGACGAACAACACCGCTCTTATCAATTAAGAAAAGCCCACGATATGCCTGAGGTGCGCCCACAAACATATCTTCACCTTCGTCGTCATAGTCAAATGAACCGGCAAGGACATCATAAGCTGAAGAAATCATCAGTGACTGATCTGAGACCAATGGGTATTTAACACCTTTGATACCACCATCGTTTTGTTCTGTCTGAAGCCATTTCCAATGCGAGAAAGCCGAATCGGTAGAGGCTCCGACAACAGCCACATTACGTGATTCGAATTCAGCAATTTTTTCCTGAAATGCTATAATTTCGGTTGGACAAACAAATGTAAAATCGGCTGGATAAAAGAAAAATACCACATATTTTTCCCCTTTATACTGCTCCAAAGAAAACTTTTCCACTATTTCACTACCGTTTACTACTGCGCTTGTATTAAAAACAGGCGCCTTTTTCCCTACTAATACTGCCATGATAATATTTTTTATAATTATTAATTTTAACACAAATATAAAGATATTAAAAATATAAATCAAATAGATATTTATTATGTAAATATCAATACAATTTATATACACCAAGTAATAAAATTCATTCTATTGAAAACCTGTTAGGATAATAATTTCAGACTTACTATATTTGTTGTTCAAAATAATTTCAAGAATGAAAAATCTATGCCTACTACTTATAAGCCTCACCATTATACCAATGATATGGTTTTCGTCATGCACTAAAACTGAAGATAACAACGACAATATACCCCCTGTTATAGACAGTCTCAGTATTCGTTTCAACTTTAATGACACAATAAAATGGCAAAACACCAGCATAACAATAAACGATACACTGACAAAAGAAGGGCAAGACACTCTGGTAGTTGGCAAAGTGATATATATGTCAGGTCGTTTTTTTACCAATAAAGAACGTGCTTTATCAGGCTATAAGGTAGATTTATACTATAAATTGATAAATGAAAGTCAGAAAGAGATAAATGATACACTTACTGCTGTGGGCGCCGGCATATTTGGAAAGACAGATACAATTATCCGGATGAACAGGCTTATCACGATTCCGGACTTTATATCAATAATGGAAAACAATGAATCGGGAGTAAAAGTGCCTGTAATTTATTATCCTGTAGAAGGAGACCATACACTAAATGTTGTATGTGGGGATATATACGGAAAAAGAGATTCTATTCAATTTCCGGTTAAGCTGCTCTCTCGCAAATCGATATACGATTCAAGAAAAAAATAATCTTTCAGGTATTATATACTATACTGTATATCTTACTCCTTATTTCTATCAGGTCACGCTCGACGTTCACATTCCCATAAGTCATAAGCTTCATAGGGATAGCCAACCCGTCGCTGAGGTACGCAGGTTGCTGATACTGTACACTTTCCCATAATTTATACCCTAAACGTTGATAAAACCCGATACGACGTTCAGACAATATGGTAGTAGGCAATTCGACCTCTAAAATAATAGGCTTGGACGTATTTTGAAACAACTTCATGGCTTTACGGCCGTACCCCCCGTTCCGGAACTCAGGCGCAATAGCAAAATGTTCGGCGAATGTAAATTTATCTATATCCCAATAGGTAAGAAAACCGACTAATTTACCATCTTCGATTGCCACATCAATAAAGAAAAGATCATTGTTTTCGTAAAGTTCCAACATCTTTTGCACCGGGCGGCGTTCGCTCGGAGGAAAAGACTCTATATACAGGTTCTCTACAAATGATACTTCTTCAATATCAGACAAATCTAAATTTCTAAGTTCCATTTTTCTTACTGTTTTATCGTTGGTCAAACTTAACTACTCAGTTTAACTTCTTTCAAATAACCATCTTCACATTTAGCAATGCGGCCGGGATATTTTTGCACAATGGCATAATTATGCGTAGACATTACCACAGCAGTCCCCTCTCCGGCTATATCATGCAACAGCTGCACAATCTGGCGTCCCATTTCCGGATCGAGATTTCCGGTAGGTTCGTCCGCTAAAATTATTTCGGGAGAATTTAACAAAGCACGTGCAATCACAATACGTTGTTGTTCTCCGCCCGAAAGCTCATGGGGCATTTTATATCCCTTATTTTGCATACCCACTTGAGTTAACACCTCATTGATACGCATATCGATCAGACCTTTATTCTTCCATCCGGTGGCACGAAGTACAAACTCAAGGTTTTTCTCCACGGAACGGTCTGTCAAAAGCTGAAAGTCCTGAAATACAATGCCAACTTTACGCCGCAAATAAGGTATTTGTTTTTTCTTTATATTCTCCAATTCATAGTCAAAGACACGTCCTCGTCCTTTTTCAAAAGGTATTTCACGATAAATGCTCTTCAAAAACGTACTTTTCCCCGACCCTACTTTTCCGATCAGATATACAAAATCACCCTCACTGATAGAAATATTCACATCACTGAGTATCGTATTCCCGTCGCGGCCGAGATCTACGCCTTCATATTGTACAATTACTTCTTTTTCTTTGTCCATCACTATTCCTTTAAAGAATTAATAGCCAACGGTCGATTCTGCAAAACTATTTCTTATGCCTCTTTTGGAGTTCTTTTGCTAAATCCTCTATACTTAAGCCTTTAGATGTCAGCAACACGATAAGGTGGTAAAGCATATCGGCCGATTCGTATATCAACCTGTCGTTTGTACCATTGCAGGCTTCTATAACAGATTCCAGAGCTTCCTCTCCTACTTTCTGCGCCATACGGTTTATACCCGACCGAAACAAAGATGTTGTGTAAGAACCTTCGGGCATTTCTTTATAACGCTTTTCAATAAAGTGTTGAAGGTACTTCAAAAACAGAATATCTTCTTTATTCTCTTCATCAAAACATGTATCGGCTCCGGTATGGCAAACAGGCCCCACAGGATTCACTTTAATGAGCAGGGTATCGTGATCGCAATCATCCTTTATACTGACTACATTCAAAAAATGACCACTCTCCTCCCCTTTTGTCCATAGACGCTGCTTAGTCCTGCTATAAAACGTTACTTTGCCTGTATCCCGGGTTTTCTGCAATGCTTCTTCATTCATGTAACCAAGCATCAATACCTTATTGGTTTCGCTATCCTGTATGATCGCGGGGATCAGTCCACCCACTTTTTCAAAGTCAAGATTCATCTCACATTTATATTTTGTTCTTTCAAATATTCTTTCAAGCCCTTAATTTTTATTTCTCCGAAGTGAAACACACTGGCTGCCAACGCGGCATCGGCTTTTCCTTCGACAAATACATCCCTGAAATGCTGCATCGATCCGGCTCCGCCCGAAGCGATAATGGGTATATTCAAAGACTCCGACAATTGACGCAAAGCTTCATTTGCATATCCGGTTTTTACTCCGTCATGATTCATACTGGTAAAGAGAATTTCTCCGGCTCCGAGATTTTCAGCTTCCTTAGCCCACGAGAATAGCTCTTTGTCTGTCTTATTTCGTCCACCACTTGTATAACACGACCAAATACCATCCTCAAAGTTAGCATCTATTGCGCAAACACATACCTGCGAACCAAAATTTTTCGCAATATCTTCAATTATTTTCGGATTCCTTATAGCCGTAGAGTTGACCGATATTTTATCAGCTCCGGCATTTAATAAGCGATCTACATCCGAAAGTTCATTGATACCTCCACCAATAGTAAACGGAATATTGATATTCGCGGCAATACGCTTTACTAATTCGGTAAAGGTCTTACGTTCTTCGTATGAGGCTGTAATATCGAGAAAAACAAGCTCGTCGGCTCCTTGCTCACTATATTGAACACCTAATTTCACGGGATCTCCCGCGTCACGGAAATTGACGAAGTTGATACCTTTTACGGTTTTGCCATCTTTTACATCAAGGCACGGTATTATTCTTTTTGCCAGCATCTTTTTTAATTAAGAATGAAAAATGAAGAATGAAGAATAGCAACGAAGAATAGCATTATATTTATAATTCTTCATAATTCTTAATTCTTAATTCTTCCAGTGTTACTCTATTCTCGTAAATGGCTTTACCCAAAATAACCGCCGGAAGTCCGGCATTCTCCAAATCTACTATATCCTGAAAACAGCTTACGCCACCGCTTGCTATCAGATACAAATCCGGATAAGCCGATAGGATATCCTTATATAGATCGATAGAAGGCCCTTGCAACATGCCGTCCTTACTGATGTCCGTGCAAACAACTTTCGTCAGGCCATCTTTTCTATATTCATTCAAAAACGGCAAAATATCTATCGAAGTGGATTCCTGCCAGCCGGAAACTGCTATTTTATGATCTTTACAATCAGCCCCAAGTATAATTTTTTCACTGCCATATCTTGCTACCCAGCTAAGAAACAGATCTTTATTCCTTACGGCAATACTTCCGCCGGTAATCATCGACGCGCCGGCATTGAAAGCAATATCCAAATCTTTGTCGCTCTGTACCCCACCTCCGAAATCGATTACCAGGGAAGTTTGCGAGGCTATTTTCTGTAAGACATTATAGTTAACTATATGCTTTGCCTTAGCGCCATCAAGATCGACCAGATGTAAGCGTTTAAGTCCTGCCGACTCAAACATTTTCGCTACTTCCAAAGGATCTTCGTTATATACTTTCTTTACTTCGTAATCTCCTTGCGAAAGGCGGACACATTTACCTTCTATAAGGTCTATTGCCGGGATAATTTCTATCATTATTAAAATAACGTTACAAAAAGATAATCGCGTAAAGATAAGCAAAAGTGGCGGGCTTTACTCTCTTCATTGACATATAAATCATCTATTTGCCCTCTGGAAAATAATAAATATGATAATAACGAAACAGTAACTTCTTCCCGGAAAAATGGATATGACTATATTGTGATGGAAAAAATATTGTAAAACACCTTATCCATTCCTATCCCGCTTTTTAACCCTGACTACATCGCCTGCATCCGGCGTCAGTCTGGTAAACCCATAAAGGGAGAGAAAACCTAATATCCCCACAAAGATGAAAGCCGGACGAAAATCTGCGACAGAGTAATGATCCGTGCTTCCATTTATAACATTTGAAAAACGAAGGAAAACGGCTCCGATAGCGATCCCCATACCAATAGACATTTGCTGTATTGTGCTATACAACGTATTGGCGGCTGTCATATTCGGTTGCGGCACATCGGCAAAGGCCAAAGTAGTAATAGCGCTGAACTGCATGGAACGGAACATCCCCGATAAGAACATGACTGCCACAATAATAACGGTAGGAGTTTGAGGAAGAAGCAGTGATGTAAAGAACGAAAACAAAGCGATAAGCGCACCGTTGACAATCAATACCGTGCGGAAATTGTAGCGTCGCATTACCCATATAGTGGCGGGTTTCATAACCAGATTGCCTGCCATCGTCGCCAGAAAAAGCATACCCGATTGGAAAGGATTCAGTCCGAAGCCTTCCTAAAACATTAACGGGACTAAATAAGGCGCGACACCTATTACCATCCGCGATACAGAACCGGTAAAGATTGTAACCTTATAAGTAGGAATCCTTGCTATGGAATAGTCAATCAGAGGATCGGAGATATGCCGGGAATACCTGACATTGAAAGCCAATAGCCCTAAACTAGCTATAAGCATGAGGATAGGGATATAAAAGGGAATTTCGGACCGGCTGAAGAGCTCTACTCCATACATAAATCCGGCCAGAGCCAAATCGCTTAATACAAATCCCACTGCATCGAATCGCCGCTTTATTGGTTTCGCGTCTTTTTCTTCAGGAATATGATACCAAGCCAACAATACGCAAATAATACTGATAGGTATATTCAGGTAAAAAATCCAATGCCACGACCAGTAAGTTGTAAGGTATCCTCCGATCAAAGGCCCTAATATGGGAGCAACCAGAGCCGGCCATGTAATATAAGCCATTGCCGCCACCAGATTCTCTTTCGACGTTGTCTTCAGCACTGCCAGTCTGCCTACCGGTGTCATCATAGCTCCTGCCATACCCTGCATGATGCGAAAAAGAACAAATTCGGTTAATGTTCGGGAAGCCCCGCACAGCATAGATGCAATACTAAACCACTATGGATTTCCAATCCATAGTGGTTTAGTATTGCATATTGAGTAGTTTTTGAAAACTCTTTCTCAATTTCCTTATTATTAGAAGCTATTTTTCTGCATAGTTTAATCAACAAAGATAACTCTTACAGTCAGCAGTCAGCAGTAAACAAACTACTACCTTGGCCTCTGCTTTTTAACTAAAATGTAACAAACTTCTACAGTTATTTTTTAGCTGTTAGCCGTTAGCCCTTGCTCGCGCGGCTACCCTCTTTGTCATCCTGACCGCAGGGAAGGATCCCGATCCCCGAGAGACAGGAGATGCTTCCTGTCGTCAGCATGACAAACCAGAATTTAACTAAAAAGTAACAAACTTCTACAGTTATCAGTCAACAGCCAACAACTCGTACCTCGTATCTCGTCTACTCGTAACTTTTTAACTAAAATGTAACAAACTCCACACACATTTTCAAATTTTCAAATTCGCTAATTTTCTCATTTTCAAATTGTCTATTATAGATAAAACTAACGCCGGACAATGTTTCGTTTTTGGCTAGACCTGGCATCATCCGGTATTACGCATTCCGGCAGCAATACCGGAAATAGTTATCATCAAAGCCAGTTCCAACTCTTGCGAGTGTTCCCCTTCCGCTCTGGTACGGTGAAGTAACTCTACCTGCAAGAGGTTTAAAGGATTCGTATAAATACTACGCATTGCGATATTTTCAGCTATTTCTGGTAGCCCTTCCATTAAATATTTATCTTGAGATATCTGAAGAACGGTATTAATATCCTTTTCAAGCTGTTCCCTTATCTTCTGCCCTAGCCCTAGCAGATCTTTCTGTACAAGCCTTTCATCATAATACTGAGACATACGAAGGTCTGCTTTTGCATACACCATCTCGAGCATACTAATGCGGGTACCGAAAAACGGCCAATCTTTATACATAGATTTCAGCACATCCATCTTACCGTTATCAATAGCCTGTTGCAAAGCCTCTCCTGCGCCAAGCCATGCCGGTAACATGATCCGGTTTTGAGTCCAGCCAAATATCCAGGGAATAGCGCGCAAAGTTTCAATTCCACCGGTGGGACGCCGTTTTGCGGGACGTGAGCCAAGAGGTAACCGGGCCAATTCGGCTTCAGGTGTTGCCTGATAAAAATACGGGATAAAATCAGGGTCACGATGTACCAAGCCCTGATATATATTGCAGGATATATCCGAAAGATCATCCATCAAATCGCGCCATTCTTGTTTAGGGGCAGGAGGTGGAAGCAGGTTTGCTTCCAGTATAGCATCGGCATACAACGACAATGTCCTGATAGCCAGATCCGGTAATCCAAGTTTGAATCGTATCATTTCGCCTTGCTCTGTTACACGCAAACCATCTTTCAATGAACCCGGAGGTTGAGAAAATAAAGCGACTTTAGCCGGACCTCCGCCACGTCCGACAGTACCCCCGCGCCCATGGAATAATGTGAGTGCAATTCCTGCATCCTGACATGTTTTGATCAAGGCTTCCTGTGCCCGGTATTGAGCCCATCCGGCAGCCAGAGAACCTGCGTCTTTTGCCGAATCGGAATATCCGATCATTATCATTTGCTTATTCTCTATTACGCCTCTGTACCAGCTTATACTAAACAACTGTCGCATAATACTATTCGCATTATTCAAGTCATTGAGCGTTTCAAACAAAGGAGTCACAGGCAATGTATATGGACATTCGGCCTCTTTCAGTAACAAATATACCGCAAGAATATCAGAAGGGGTGCGTGTCATAGATATGACATAGGTAGGTATCACTCCTGCCGGAGTTTCAGCGATTACCCTGCATATTTCCAACACTTCTTTTGTCTGTGGACTTGGATTCCAATTATTAGGAACAAGTGGCCGTTTGGAGTTAAGCTCCTTGATAAGAAACGCCTGTTTATCTTCCTCCGACCATGTTTCATAATCCCCCAAGCCTAAATATTTGGTGATCTCGGATAATGTTTCCGTATGTATTGTACTTTCCTGACGGATATCCAACTTGGTCAAAGTCAGGCCAAAACAACGAACCCTGCGCAATGTGTCCAATAACTTATCATTAGCTATCATTTCCATTTTGCAAGCAATCAATGACTTATAGCATTCATGCAAAGGTTTCCACAACTGATCGTTGTGAATCAGTATATCTTCATCTAATTCACAATTTTTGCCCTCTATTTTTTCATCCAGATACGTTATTGTTTTACGGAGTTGTGCCCGCAATTTCTTCATCAATTCACGATAAGGTTCCTGCACTTCATAATTCTTAATATAGTCTCTAAATTCGGAAGTACATGTAGCCATAGAAAGTTCTTTTACCAAAACTTCTATATCGGACAAAAACATTTTCGCAGCTCTTCTACGACTGTCCAAAAGGACATCATGTGTCACTTTAGCTGTTACATTCGGATTACCGTCACGGTCGCCTCCCATCCATGAAGAAAAATGAATAGGGCGCGCATCTATAGGAAATTTGTATGGCAACACAGTGTTTATTTGCTCATCAAGTTCGCGCAAGTAGGCAGGAACAGCTACCCAAAGACTATTTTCGACTACTTCATATCCCCATTTTGCTTCTTCATTGGGTGTAGGACGATTCTGCCTGATTTCGTCTGTATACCAATATTGAGCAATCAGTTGCCTCAACCTTTGCAGTATTTGCACTTTCTTATATTCAGCCAAATCGTCATGATCGAGTAAAGCTAAACAATGGTCAACCTGATTGAGATTATTGATTAAGGAGCGGCGGTTTATTTCGGTAGGATGGGCTGTCAATACTAAGTCCATCGAAATATTCTCAATTTCATTTATTATTTGATCGTCTCTCAGACCAGCCGCTTTTAATTTCTGATATATTTCAGAGAAATTTACAGGATTTTCAGATCCTCGCGCATGAGGTGAAACACTATTATATTGCTCAGCCGTATTTGTCAAATTCAGAAACTGGTTGAAAGAACGGGCTACAGGCAAAAATTCTTCGTCCTTAAGATTTTGCAATGCCTCCACCAATAACTTATGAGCTTCGATATCCCCTGAATGCGAAGCTTTTGAAAGTCTACGGATAGTTTCAACGAGGTCTACTATATCTTGTCCCTTAGCGTCGCTAATAGTTTGCCCAAGCATATCGCCAAGTAACTTGATATTGGCATGCATCAATGATTGTTGCATTTTATTCATTATTTTATTTTTATTCGTGTTTATTCATTACAAATAAACGTCCGGCTTAATTTAAAAGTTGTCTTTATAAGAAATATTAATACATTAATCATTTATCAACGTAAATAATTCTTCTGCCGCCATGCGAGGCCCTTCTTTAGTATGCCCTTCTACGGCCAATGATGTATACATCTCTCCTATTTTAACACCATTCTTACTCATATCGGTAAAAAATTCCCGAATAAGTTTTCCTGCGAGCTCTTTTTCTTGTACAGGCCCGAAAGGGTTAGCAAAATAAGATGTCACAAGCCCCTTCTCCGTTGTTGTTCCTTTAGCCCTGCGAGTTCCTGCCTCAAACACCTTGATAGCTTCGTCGAGATCATCCATAAATTTCAATTTTTGGTCTACCTCGTCGTAATTATTAGCATAGAGGAAGTAATCGACCTTATACCCTTTAGATATAATATCGTAAGTAGCTACAGGTATAGTGATACGGGCATTGATCTTATCGGGGTTAGTGTATATCCCTCTTTCCAATTGTTGAAAAGCATACATAGGATCAAGATCATCAATGCGTACAAACGCTCCAATCTCAGTACCATATCCTTTGATAGTTCCATCTTCCTCTTTTTTCAGGTATCCCATATCATCGAATATGATTCTCATATGCCTGATATATTTCTCGTTCAAGGTACGGAAGGCTTCCAAGCTCTCAGACTTACCGGCGCCACTGTCTCCCATAATAACAATATTCGCTTCTTTTCCATTCTTCAGCAATATGTTTACCATAGCTCCGTGTATCGGAAGATGATTATATTCCATCTGCTTCACATTGTGAAGTGTAAGCAGCATTTTTTTCATATAACCGAAATAGTCTATATCATCGCAATGGTTAGCATATCCTATAAGTATATTGTTCTTTTTATCTTTGTGATAGAATGTGCGTTTCTCTTCGTGTCCGTCAGGATATCCAAATACATAGATGATATCCGGCTTTTTACCGATATATTCGCTTTCTTTTGCCAACTCAAACAAGTTAGACAAAGCGAGTCCATGCACCATAAAGTCTTTATGGAAATAGACGAAAGTCAACATATTTCCCACCTTAGCCGGGTACAAGAACCAGTCATCTTCATTAAGTACTATATTTTCCACCGGGTTTGTATTGTGTTCCTGAAAGATGCCATCACGTGTATTTCTCTTTGTATAAGATATAAACGGAGGCCTGAAAGTTACGGATGTTATAAATGGAATAGAAGTCAATCCGTTATATTCAACCGGGCAGTTCCATGTTATATCGCTCAGGGTAAGTCCGGCATTGGCTCCGGCAGTGAGTTGACGATAAACCCTGTGCTGATAACCCATCACCGTTTCTTCTACACGGCGGTATATAGAAAGAACCAGTTCATTGAAAAGTTCGTTCGCCTGCATAAAACGCACACTTTGCAACCCGCTTCCGATATTGCTATTGTGTACAATAGTATAACGTTCCAATTTGCGCCAGAAGGTATATAATAATTCGATCAATTCGATGAATAAATCTTTGTCGTTAAAAAATACAGCATACTTGTTATGTACAGTCTGAACTTCATCAGGATTGCAAACAGTAAGCAATTTGAAAGCCTCTATCAATGTTTTTTGAAGTTCTTCGTCTGTTTTAAATTCTTTTATATAGTAGTTGTATATGATTACTTCATCTTTTTTCAGCTTTTGAATAAAAACCTCGATAACCCGATGAAAGCCAAAACTATTTAGTATTTTCTGACGAGTGTCGCAAAACTTCAGAGTGAAGTTTAATATCGCTTTACCTTCACTTAGAGTAAATTCTTGTAACATATTTAATTTAATTTGTTATATATTATTATTTTTTCTCTTCAAATCCTAATTATGCGATACCGCTTACAACCCCCTGAATTATCAACAATCTATTCAGGAGATTGCAAATCCTTTCTCTTTATAATACAGAGAATTTAGCAGCATCAAATTTACGGAAACTTACCTATACAATTAAATGAATTAATGACTTATTTTATAATAAAATGTAAATTCAAAACAAGCTTTTCCTATTTTGTTGTTTTGTAGATGCTTAGTAACTAATCATTTTTGCTTTTGCTTAGGAATTTGGGATTTACATCAAAGGCATAAAAAGAAACCCCGGAACATGATTAATTCCGGGGATAAAATCGAAACAAATGTAGTGTCAAACAACAAGAGTTACCGACTTCTGTATTATATTAGTAATATCTGTTAAAGCATTTTTCAGCACATTTAATTCATCCTTGGTAAAACTAGCAGGCTTGCCATTCACTATATTTCCGTTCAATCGCTGGTAAAACCATTGGGGTGTTTTGTGGAAATATGTTTTTGCCAAATGTGATACAGATATTACGGGCAGTACTTCCTTCAATTTTTCCCTTAATAGAATTTCCTGTATTTCGCTATTTGTATCCCTGATAGAATCTAACATACTTTCGGCAAATCCGTCTTTTGATGAAAGGATATTCATTTCCTTATCTATTTCGGCAAAATCCTTTTCCGTTTTTGCATTACGAAATTTTTCTTTCAATTCTTCGATATTATTCTTCATCTTCGTTTACTTTTTTAAGCTCTCTCTTTCTTTGAGAGGGCTTTTGTTTTTAATCCATTTCTTTAAGCAACTCTACCAACTTGTCTATCTCTCGTTGGAATTTGTCTTGTGAATCCGGGGGAAATTTCTTGAAGTACTTTAGATAGAAAAGTAAATCTTTTTCAAAATCTTTCCTTTTTTTCTTCTTCATAATTTCAAATATCTCTCATTGTTTGACACTGTAAATATAATAACAATATTGTTATTACACAACTATTTCATCTTTTAAAAATTCCGGTTATCAAACTACCAAAACAAAAAAAGGCCATCAATTTCTTGAAAGCCTTTGTGCGCACGACGAGACTCGAACTCGTACATCCTTACGGAAACTACCCCCTCAAAGTAGCGTGTCTACCAATTTCACCACGTGCGCCAAAACAAAAAATGTGACTATTGTCACATCCAGAGCGAAAGACGGGACTCGAACCCGCGACCCCGACCTTGGCAAGGTCGTGCTCTACCAACTGAGCTACTTTCGCAATTGAGTGTGCAAATATAAAGGCTATTTTTATATTTTCAAAAAAATGATCGCTATTTTTTCATCAATTCGAAATCTTTCTTACAAAAAGAAAGGGACTACAATGGCACGAGAGGCCGGAAGAAATTTCTTCCGGCCTCTCGTAGTATGATCTGCTCTGACACGCGCCCTACGGTCGCTTTTATTCTGCTATACACCGTACAGAGTGACCGTAGACACGGTCGGTGCCACCCATACCTGCATCGCCGCTACCGTTCAGGGCCATATA